>JAKBXD010000074.1 GCA_021840785.1 Pseudomonadota bacterium | reverse complement strand
GATCTCGGTAACGCCGACATCCTCCTGTGTTTCTATGGCCAGGTTATTTTGAGGACGTTTGCCAACGATATCGTCGTTCAATGTTACTGCGATAACAACATCGGCGCCAAGCGCGCGGCAGACAGATACAGGGACGGGGTTCACCACTCCGCCATCTATAAGCCATTTACCATCGTTTTTTACCGCCGGAAAAAGGCCGGGCAGGGAAATGGACGCAAATACGGCCTCCAGGATTGAACCCGTCATCAGCCAGATCTCGCTGCCGGTTTGCAGATCGGTTGCTACCGAGGCATATTTTTTCGCAACGATATCTTCTATTGCCGAGGCATCATCCGCCACATATTTTTTGAGAAAATAATGCAGCCGTTCTTTGTTGACAAAACCGTTCAGTGACATGTTGATGGCAAAAAATTTGGCGGTTTCAAACTTTGTCAGTGCGCGCACCCATTCTTCCAGTTTCTCAAGATTATTGGAAACATAGGAAGCGCCGACCAGGGCGCCTATGGATGTGCCACAAACGATATCCGGTACGATTCCATGATCATTCAGCGCGCTTATCACCCCTATATGTGCCCACCCGCGGGCGGCGCCACTGCCAAGAGCCAGGCCAATAGTCATGGTGATCCTCACCCTCCATGCGTTTTTGATGTCACAAGACCCAGATTGTACTGTAGCGCGCCGGCGCAGTGCGCGATAGGGAAGGAGCGGATATCGCTCGCAGGCCTTTTCCCGATCGCGTCAACGCCAACTTCACATGGTCCAACTCCGGCATCGAGCCGCGACGACTTCGAGTACGCGGAGTTTTATGATATTGACGGCGCCAACGATACGCAATTAAACTGGTCTAAGGCTGGTTGAAAGAGGGGGTGTCGGATATGTCCGAGATTGGCGCCTATGAGGCGAAGACGCATTTGTCCGAGATCTTGGAGCGGGTGCGCAAAGGGGAATGTTTCACTATCACCAAACATGGGCAGGCGGTCGCTGAGTTGCGCCCGCCCGTGGGTCAAGGGCTGGAGGAAAGGCAAGCCGCTGTGGCGCGCATGAAGGCGTTCCAGGCCAGTCATGACTTGGGCGGTGTTTCGTTGCGCGAGTTGATCGACGCGGGACGCAAATACTGATGTCTTTTGTCGCCGACGCCTCCATGACCCTGGCTTGGTATCTTCGGGATGAGGATGCCGAATCCGCCAACCGGGTGCGGGAGCGATTGCTGGGGGAGGGCATTTGCGTTCCCGCGCATTGGGCGTTGGAGGTGTGCAATGCGCTGCTGGCTGCCGCGCGGCGCGGTCGTATCACCATGCTGGAATTGCGCGAACTGGTGCCCGACCTGCGCCTGCTACCGGAGACGATAGATCATCAGACGGATGCCGCAGCGTGGTCCGCTACTCTGGGTATTGCCGAGGAACACCGTTTGACGATCTACGATGCCGCCTATCTGGAATTGGCTTTGCGGCGGAAACTGCGACTTGCGACGCTGGATAAGCGGCTCCACGAGGCGGCTCTCGCCCTGGGCGTTGCGCTCGTGCCTGAGCTCAAAGATGACGACCACTAGACCGGAGAAACCATGAACATCGCCAGCATCGTCCAAAAACGCTGGAACCACTGTAACGTCCTGCGCGACGACGACATGCGTTACGGCGACATGCGTTACGGCGACTACGTCGAGCAGTTGACGTATCTGCAGTCTATTCGTCGTGGGGTGGCGTGATGGCCCTGTTAGAAACGCGGGAGGAGCATGGCTGTTTTGCTGGACGCATGGGTTATTACATTCATGCGTCCAGCGCCACGGGGGTACCCATGAATTTCGCGGTGTACCAGCCGCCCCAGGCGTTGGATGGCGCCCGGGTCCCAGCCCTGTATTATCTGGCGGGGTTAACCTGCACCGAAGAGACGTTCATGATAAAGGCTGGCGCACAGCGTCTGGCCGCCGAACTGGGGCTGATGCTGGTCGCCTGTGATACCAGTCCCCGCGGACTGAACATCCCCGGTGATTCCGACCATTGGGACTTCGGCGTGGGGGCAGGGTTTTATCTCAACGCAAGCATGCTGCCCTGGACCCGGAATTACCGCATGGCCCGTTATGTGGACCATGAGCTGCCAACCTTCATTGAAGAACATTTTCCCGCATCTGCTGAACGCCGTGGTATTTTCGGGCACTCCATGGGCGGTCATGGAGCGCTGGTGCTGGCGTTGCGCAACCCGGAATACTGGCACTCGGTATCGGCATTTGCGCCGATCTGCAACCCCGGTGCGGTGCCCTGGGGGGAAAAGGCTTTCGGGAATTATCTGGGGCCTGACCGCGAGCAATGGCGGGAATGGGATGCCAGCATGCTGATGCGTAAACACCCCTATCCTGGAGAGATACTGGTGGATCAGGGCGACGCGGATCCTTTTCTGACTACGCAACTGAAACCTGAGGCTCTGCAGGCGGCAGCAGAGATTTCCGGACAACAACTCCGTTTGCGGCGGCAACCGGGCTATGATCACTCCTACTGGTTTATTCAGACCTTTATGGCCGACCATTTGCGGCATCACGCCCGGAAACTGGGTTGCGCCGGCTGAATCGTTTGCCTTGCGGATTGATGTGTCCGGAGTGTAAGAACGGCATTTGCTTGACGCTCCCCCAGTGAGGTTCTAGCATCGCTACCATGCAAATTCTGGTAAATGGTGTGGCTCGCGAGGTGCCGGAGCAGATGACGGTATGGGCGTTGCTGGCGGAGCTCGGCTGGGCGGAGCGTCGAGTGGCCGTTGAATGCAATGGCGAAATTGTGCCGCGCAGCACGCACGCCACTGTGACTTTGGCGGCCGGTGACCGTCTGGAGATCATTCAGGCGGTGGGCGGCGGCTGAATTTCCGCACTAATCCCTTTTTTGAGGTGAAAGATAAACACAATGCGTAAGGATCCTTTGGTGATTGCGGGGCGGGAGTACCAGTCCCGCCTGCTGGTGGGTACGGGGAAATATAAGGATTTTGCCGAGACGCGGGCAGCCATAGATGCGGCCGGCGCGGAGATTGTGACGGTGGCACTGCGCCGGGTGAATCTGGGGCAAAATAAAGACGAGCCCAATCTGCTGGAGTTCTTGCCGACAGACCGCTTTACCATTCTACCGAACACGGCGGGTTGCTATACGGCAGAGGACGCGGTGCGCACCTGCCGTCTGGCCCGGGAACTGGGCGACTGGAAGCTGGTCAAGCTGGAAGTGATCGGTGATCCCCAAACGCTGTACCCGGACATGCGGCAAACCTATGAGGCCGCCAATATCCTTATCTCTGAAGGCTTCGAGGTGATGGTGTACAGCGTGGATGATCCGGTGGCCTGCAAGGCCTTCGCGGAAATGGGCTGTGTGGCGGTGATGCCGCTGGCAGCGCCGATCGGTTCCGGTCTGGGTATTCGCAATCCTTACAATCTGCGCATCATTCTGGAGCAGGCGACCGTACCGATTCTGGTGGACGCGGGGGTGGGTACCGCCTCTGATGTGGCGGTGGCCCTGGAGCTGGGTTGTGATGGCGTTCTTTTGAATACAGCCATTGCCGCGGCTAAGGACCCCGTTCTCATGGCGGAAGCCATGCGCCTGGGCGTGGAAGCGGGGCGGAAAGCCTTCCGCGCCGGGCGCATGGCGCGCAAACTTTACGCCAGTGCCAGCAGTCCGGTGGATGGTCTGTTCTTTGAGTAGCAACGATGCCTTGGAATACGCGCGCACAGCACCTCTTGACGAGGAATTTATCGAGACAGTGGAGCGCTTGGTCATGGGTGCAGTGCCCGGCGGTGTGCTGCCCGACTATGCGGGAGATTGGGACGAAGCGGAGCGTCTGATTGCTCGGCTTGGCGATCAGGGCGTGGGAGTGCGTCTGGAGTTCGTGGTGGATGAGAACGGCCAGCGCTGGCACGTCTATATGGACTGGCAAGAGCCGGTCAGCCACGAATGGCAGTTGACCGAGGCAGAAGAGACGACGGCGGCGCAGGCGGTGACGCGGGCGGCGCTGATCTGGTACTGCCAACAGGAGATCGCGGCGGCCAGCGCCCAGCCGCCAGACGGCTGGGCCTATTTTGAGGTGGTGGAACGTCTGAGTATGGCCCGCGATATGCTGGCACGCTCTCTGGACGATCACCCGGTGCTGGCCGGGGAGACGGAGATGATGAGCCGTTATCAGGAGCTCCTGGAAAAATTCAACGCACTCTACGAGTTGGCCAACCAGGCGCTGGATCAACGTCTCGGCGCGCCGGCGCGCAGCACCATGCACTAGGCCTGCCGCTCCATGCATATTCACGTTCTCGGTATCTGCGGGACCTTTATGGGGGGCATCGCGCTGCTGGCGCGGGCGGCTGGGCACCAGGTAACGGGTTCGGATATCCGTACCTATCCGCCCATGAACAACCTGCTGGCACGGGAAGGGATTACAGTCCATGAGGGTTATGATCCCGCCCAGCTGAGTCCTGCCCCCGACCTGGTACTCATCGGCAACGCTCTGTCGCGGGGCAATCCCTGCGTGGAGGCCGTGCTGGACCGACAGATTCCCTATGACTCCGCTCCGGCCTGGTTGTCGCGGGAGATTCTGCAAAACCGCTGGGTACTGGCAGTGGCAGGCACCCACGGCAAGACCACGACGACCTCCATCCTGACCTGGATATTGCAGGAGGCGGGGCTCAATCCGAGTTTCCTCATCGGTGGTGAAGCGCGTAATTTTGGGGTGTCGGCGCGGCTGACGAACAGTTCTTTTTTTGTGATCGAGGCGGATGAGTATGATACGGCCTTTTTCGATAAGCGCTCTAAATTCGTGCATTATCACCCGCGATCGCTGATTCTCAATAATCTGGAATACGATCATGCCGATATATTCCCGGATCTGGAGGCGATCGTCACCCAGTTCCACCATCTGCTGCGCACCGTGCCGGGTACGGGCGCGATCATCATGAACGATGCGGCGCCGGCACTGAAACAGGTGCTGGAGCGCGGTTGTTGGACGCCCCTGCAACGCTTTGCCGGAGAAGGCGAGTGGCAGGTACGGCTCGATACCGCGGATGGCGGTCGTTTTACCGTGCTGGAGCAGGGCGTGGAGCGCGGACGGGTCAGTTGGGGGATGGTCGGGACCTTCAATGCCGAGAATGCGTTGGCGGCCTTGCTGGCCGCCCGTCATGCCGGGGTGCCGCTGGCGGTTGGTTGCGCAGCCTTGCAAAGCTTTCAGGGGGTGCGGCGGCGGCTGGAACTGCGCGGTGAAGCAGCCGGCGTGGCGGTGTATGACGACTTTGCCCATCATCCCACGGCCATCGCTGTTACCATTGCCGCCCTGCGTGGGCGAATGGCGGGGGAGGGCCGCCTGGTAGCCGTGTTGGAGCCACGCTCCAATACCATGAAGATGGGGGTCTACCGACAGACGCTGGGGCATAGCCTACAGGGCGCGGATCGGGTGTTTGCCTATGCCCCCGCAGATATCGGTTGGGATGTGGCGACCGCACTGGGCTCTGCCGCGCAGCTTTACGCGGATATGGATGCACTCTTGCGGGCGCTGGATGCAGAGTTGCACGCGGGGGATCAGGTGCTCATTATGAGTAACGGCGCTTTCGGTGGGATTCACGAACGCTTGTTGGAACGTCTCGCCCGCCGAAATTCATCGGCAAAATCGTAACCCGGTTCAATAGGAGCGGCAATGGAAGATTGGCGACATCAGGAGCGGATTTGTGTGGCCATTACCGGTGCTTCCGGGGCGGCCTATGGGATGCGACTGGTGGAGGTGTTGCTGACCGCCGGGACGCGGGTCTATCTGCTGATATCGGATGCGGCGCGGATTGTTTGCCGCGAAGAACTGGATCTGGAACTCCCGTCTACGGCGGAGACCGTAACCCGTTTTCTCACTGAACGGTTCGGCGCCGAGCCGGACTTGCTGTCCGTTTATGCCCAGGACAACTGGTTTTCCCCGGTGGCCTCCGGCTCTAACGCGGCGCAGGCCATGGTGGTCTGTCCCTGTTCCGGAGGGACGCTGGCGGCCATCGCCCACGGGCTGTCCAGGAATCTGATTGAGCGCGCCGCGGATGTGATGCTGAAGGAAGGCCTGAAACTCATTCTGGTGCCCCGTGAAAGCCCCATCTCCACGATTCATCTGGAAAATATGCTGACGTTGGCGCGGATGGGGGTGCGGATTTTGCCAGCGAGCCCTGGTTTTTACCATCGCCCGCAAAAAATCGAAGATCTGGTGGATTTCATTGTGGCGAGGATTCTGGATCAGTTGGGCCTGCCGAACCGGATCGGACGGCGCTGGGGAGACGGGGAGGTCGTTCCGGCAGCGGATTGAAATCAGGGCTTGGCACTTAACATTCGCCGGTGGCGCGGAGACTGGTCAGCAGACGTTCGCCGCGCTCCCCGTGGAAGAACTCACGGATGTAAGGATGATCCACCTGCTGGATCTCGGTGAGCGGCCCAACCGTCAGCACCTTGCCATCGGCGAGCACTGCGACGCGATCCGCTGTGGCGGCAAGGCTGTCGAGGTCATGACTGATCATGACAACGGTGAAACCGATGTCGCGGTGGACTTGGCGGAGCAGGGCGTCAAATTCGGCAGCGGCGATGGGGTCGAGTCCGGAGGTGGGCTCATCGAGAAAGAGAATCTCCGCCTCCATCGCCAGCGCACGGGCGAGGGCGACCCGCTTGACCATTCCGCCCGATAATTCCGCAGGTAATTTCCAGGCGTCATTGGGCTGCAGACCTACCATTTGCAGCTTCAGGGCTACCAGATCGCTGATTTCGGAGCGGGTCAAATGGCCCCACTCGCGCAGAGGAAAGGCGATATTTTCAAAAACCGTCAGGGCGCTGAACAGGGCACCTTGTTGAAAAAGCACTCCCCAGCGCTGGCGTAGAGCAATCTGTTCACGCAGGTTGAGCGCTTGTGGATTTTTGCCAAGAATGATCATTTGCCCTTCAGCGATGGGAACGAGGCCCATCATGGCGCGCAGCAGGGTGGTTTTGCCGGTACCGCTGCCGCCGACGATGGCCAGTATCTCGCCGCAATGTATGGTCAGATCAAGATGCCGCTGGATCCAGTGGGTTCCGAACCGAGTGGCGATATCGGTCAGGATAATGGCGTTGGGGCGGGCCATCAGCCGCCACCTCCCGTATTGGCAAAAACCAGGGCAAGGGCTGCGTCGATGAGGATCACCAGGGTGATGGACATGACTACCGAGCTGGTCGTTTCCCGGCTCAGGCTGGTGGTGTTGGGTTTCACCTTGAGGCCATGAAAACCCGCGATCCACGCAATCAAAATACCGAAGATCGCGCCTTTGGCAATGCCCAGCCACAGGTTGAAACTGGGGACCACGATAGGCATTTGTTCGATAAAGAAACCAGTACTGATGCCGAGCTCCATTTTGGCCACGAGCATGGCCCCGAAGAGTCCCACCATGTCGGTCCAGAGGACGAGCAGCGGCATGACCAGCGCCAGGGCGATGGCCTTGGGCAGAATCAGGCGGCGGATCGGGGGGATGCCGAAAGTGCGCAGAGCGTCCAGTTCTTCGGTGACGCACATGCCGCCGATTTGCGCGGTGAAGGCGGAGCCGGAACGCCCTGAAAGAATGATCGCGGTAATCAACGGCCCGAACTCGCGCAGAATGCTCAGGCCGGCAATATTGACGATATAAATATTGGCACCGTATTGGGCAAGGGTCGAGGCCGACTGAAAAGAAATCACCACGCCGATGAGGAAGCCGATCAGGGTGAGGATGGGCAGCGAGTTCGGACCGGTATGGACGATGGTGGCGGAGATTTCGCGCCACGGAAAGCTGCGCGGGTGGCGCAGTCCGCGCCCGAACTCCAGCAAAAGGGCGCCCATGAGCAGAAAAAGTCCCCAGAGGTCGTGTCCCGTTTCGATCAGGAATGCACCAAGCTGATCAAGAAACTGCCAGGAGCGCCGGGGTGGGGCGGTAACCGGCGGAACCTGCGCCAGACGGGCGAAGATACTACGATGCCGGTCCTCCATCCGGATGTTTCCCGGCAACTGGCCGCCCCAGGCCTGCCAGAGCAGGATGGCCCCGGCGCTGTCGAGGGCCTCAATGGCGGAGAGATCCCACACTATTTCCGGGTTTATGTTCCGCAGCGCCGCTTCTTGCGCCGCGAAATTGCCGCCGAGACGCCGCAGAGTCCAGCGCCCGCTGAGGCGCAGCGTCTGACCGTCGCGTTCCCAGTGGGGTTGTTGTGCGTTACTTTCCGTCATGGCGGGTCTGGGCTTTTCTCGGTCATTCCTTGGGTTATACTCGGCGACTGACGTTCGCAGGAGTACACGGATGACTATTGTTGCACGAAGCTTCGGCTTCACCCAATGGTTTCGGCGCTGGTCCATGCTGCTGCTGGTCGCGCTGCCGCTCAGCGCCTGCAGCGCGTTTCCTATGCACCATCCGGAGCTGCAGTTGCTGAGTATCCAGCCGGAGTCGGTGGGGTTGGTGGCGCAGACGTTTTTGCTGTCGCTCAAGGTCAGCAACCCCAATGACAGTGCGCTCCATGCCAAGGCGGGGGAGGCGCGTCTGTATGTGCAGGATCGGCAGGTGGCTTACGGTTTGCTGAATAAGCCGGTCGATGTGCCCGCCTACGGCAGTGCCACGGTGAGCATACCGGTCACGGGCAATTTTCTGCCATTGCTGGGGGATCTCGGCAGTGTCAGCGCTGGGGCCGGGCTCCCCTATACCGTCAAAGGTTATCTGGTGACCGGCATGCTCGATATGCGGATACCTTTTACCGTCACTGGGGCTTTGCATCTGCCGCTGCCACCGGACTCCAGCGCAGTTTCGCCTTGAGCGCGAGATGATCGGAGAGCGGTTCGGTGACGGTTGCAATCGCCGTAAATTCCAGGTCAGGGCTGCAGAGGATGTGATCGAAGGAAAAGCGCGGTGACCAACTGGGAAAAGTGGGCGGGCTCCAGGGTGGCGCCTGCAGGCCACTTTCATTGAGGAGCAGGCGTATTTCCGGGGAACGTGCCGTGCAGTTCAGGTCGCCCATGAGAATGAGATTCGGGCGTCCGCGCAGGCGTTGGGCGAGATCGCGTATCTGACCGAGGCGTGCGTGACGGCTGAGACCGAGGTGGGTGATGATCACGGTCAGTGCTCTTCCACCAACATTGAGCCGGTTTTCCAGC
>JAKBXD010000073.1 GCA_021840785.1 Pseudomonadota bacterium | reverse complement strand
GGCGGCATATTCAGGGCCGGACAAATCGCTTCTGCTACGCCCGCAGAGCGTTACCTGACCTCCATCGGGAGTAAATTTCACGGCGTTGGACAGTAGATTGTACAAAATCTGCTTGGTCTTGCGCGCATCCAGGTAAACGGGGGGAAAGTCTGGTTCCATTTCGAGGTCAAGCCGAATCTGGTGGGCGACTGCCTTCTCCCGGACAATACCCAAAGAACCCTGAAACAAATCGTGAAGGTTCGCCGCTTCCAACTCCAGCTTCATCATACCTGCCTCCACTTTGGAGAGGTCCAGGATATCGTTGATGAGAGAAAGGAGATGTTGGCCGCTTTCAAAAATATCCCTGGTGGCATCTTTTTGTTCGGGACTGAGATCACCCATGATGCCGTCCTTCAACAACTCGGAAAAACCAATAACGGCATTGAGAGGGGTACGCAACTCATGAGACATGTTGGCCAGAAAATCAGACTTGGCCTGATCCGCCAGGCGCAACAACTGGTTCCTTTCCAGCAATGCTTCGCTTTGTTTACGCAATTCAACAGCCATGATTTGCTGGTTTTCTTTCTGAGCGATGTGGTTGAGGGCCGCGCCTATCTCCAGGGAAAGCTTATCCAGGAAGGCGATTTTTCTCTCGCTTAGGGCTTCTAGCGAAGCCACCACCAGCACCCCGAATTGCTGCTCCTGATAACGGATCGGCACCATGGCGATCTCTGCAGCTCGAAACTGGCAGATCCCAGCGTCCACCAGAAACCCGGAGTTGTCATCGGGTTGCCTCAAGCGTTGCGGATGGTCCGACATGGCCGCTTCGCCCAGGACACCCTCTCCACGCTGAAAACCGCTTGCCAGTTGTCTATCGGTGCCCCGGTGTGCGGCCAGAACAAAGTGGCCTTGCCATTCGTCATAGCGATAAAATGCAGAGACCGGGAAGGGATGATTCTCCGCCAGGATGCTCAGAACTTGTTGAAGGATCTCCGTCAACCCAAAATCGGAACCACTAAAGAGGGCAAGAATTTGTCCTTGACTGCTTTCAATGCACAGGGATTCTTCCAGCTCTCCTTGCGCTGCGCGACGTTCACGCCCCTCCTTTCTTATTTGCCAAAAGAGCCCGGTAAGCAGTGCGATCAGCAGGACAATCGTGATTCCGATAGCCCATAACGTTGCCTCGCCCGCCTCTTGGGCCGCTCCGGTGCGCTTCCTGAGCAGACCGCTTTCGGTCGCACGCATCTTCTCGACCAGATCATGCACCGCCGCCATTTCGGCGATCCCTTCGCCCGCACGAAGCATCGCCTGGGCCGCCGGAAGACCCTGTTTTTCGTAAGCGTCAAGAACATTATCAAGAAGCTGCAAGCGTCTCTGTGACCGCTGCCGTAGCGCCACCGCCCGATGCTCTTCGAGTGGGTTGTCCGTCACCTCGTTCGGCAAATCATCCAGTGTCGTCTGAAAGCGCTGGATTGCCGCCTGACGTTCCTGAAGATAGAACGAATTGCCGGTAAGGAGATAGCCGCGCTGCGCAGTTTCTGCCTCATTGATCAGCGCCCAGCAGCGTTCAAGGCTCTGTAGTACCGTCTGGATATGCTCCACCCGGTAAGAAGCCCGGACATAGCCGGTCGCGGCGCGAAAGGCCAGCGCTCCCACCAGAACAAGCGCTAAAACGGCCAGGCTAAAGCCTGCCAGTATTTTATTTCCTGTCGAGAATATGGAACCCATTCCGTTAGGGTAGCGCTCATTTTCAAACAAGTTAAGTTTTTTCTGATTTATATAAAGATCTTATTTGCTCTGACTGGCGCTTCCCGGTCATGCCGGATATTTTCGCTATTCCGCCTCACTTCCCGATACAAAAGCGCGAAAAAATCTCGCCGAGAATGTCTTCCACATCAATATGACCGGTGATACTGGCCAACGCCACAGCGGCTTCACGCAGAGACTGCGCGACCAGTTCAGGGGAGCCCCCCAGGCGATGCATATCGCGCGCGGCGTGAATGTCCTGCAGACAATGCTCCAGCGCCTCGACATGGCGACGGCGGGCGCTGAAGGGACAACTGTCGCCCTGCATACCGAGGGCCTCCATCAAGCTGCGCCGCAAAATATCGAGGCCGACGCCAGTTTGGGCAGAGAGGGCGATACTCTGCTCACCGACGGGGGTGAGGGGCGGGGCGGAAACCAGATCCAGCTTGTTCCAGAGGATCAGGCGCGGTCCTTCCGGCAGGTCACGCAGGATGGCCTCATCCTCCACCTGCCATCCCGCGCTCGCGTCTGCCACCAACAGGATCAATTGCGCGCTGTGCAATATATGGCGGGCACGGGCGATACCTTCCGCCTCCACGGCATCCGTGGCCGCGCGCAACCCGGCAGTATCGATAAGCTCCACCGGCAGGCCGTCGAGGACGATTTCTTCGCGGAGCAGGTCGCGGGTGGTACCGGGGATGGCGGTGACGATGGCCGATGCGCGGCGGGCGAGGGCGTTCATCAGGCTGGATTTGCCGACGTTGGGTCGTCCGGCGAGCACTACGCGACCGCCGCGGGCGAGTTGGGCGCCTTGCTGTGCTTGCTTGAGCAGATGCGCGATCTGGCCTTCCAGCCGCATCAGGCCATCGGCAATAGCCAGTTCGTGGGCATCGCCAAGGTCTTCCTCACTGAAATCCAGGCCGGCCTCGGCGAGGGCGAGAAGTTGCAGGAGCTGGCCATGGATGCCATCGACCGCCTGCGAGAAGGCACCCTCCAGGCTCGCCGCCGCGGCGCGTGCCTGGGCGTCGCTGCGGGCGTGGATGAGGTCGGCAACCGCTTCGGCCTGGGCAAGATCAAGACGACCATTGAGAAAGGCCCGTTCACTGAACTCGCCGGCACGCGCCGGCCGCGCGCCCAGAGCGATGGCCTCGGTGAGCAGGCTGGCGAGGGCCAGCGGGCTGCCATGGCCCTGCAATTCCACGACGGTTTCACCGGTGTAGCTGTGGGGGGCGGGAAAATAGAGGGCGATGCCATGATCAATCACGCTGCTGTCGCGGGCGTGAAAGCGGCGAAAATGGGCATGCCGGGGCATCAGTGCTTTTACCTTTGCTCCGCCGCAGAGCACCGTCGCGATGGCCAGGGCCTGCGATCCAGAGAGGCGCAAAATACCGACGCCGCCTTCCCCCGGCGGCGTGGCAATCGCCACAATCGTGTCTCCCTGCTGATAGGCCAAGGCTCTAACTCAACACGGGAGGCCCCACCCTAGTCCTTGGCCGCCATGATATGGCGGGTGATCAGGTATTGCTGGCCGATGGAAACCACGTTGTTGGTCAGCCAGTACAGTACCAGACCCGCCGGGAAAAAGGAGAAGAATACCGCGAAGATCACCGGCAGTGCCGACATGATGCGCTTCTGCATGGGGTCCACCGGCGCTGGATTGAGGCGCTGCTGGAAGAACATGGACACGCCCATGAGCAGGGGCAGGATGTAGTAAGGATCGGGTATGGCCAGATCATGAATCCAGAGGATAAAGGGCGCTTGCCGCAGCGAAACGCTCTCCACCAACACCCAGTACAGGGCGATGAAAAAAGGCATCTGCAGTACAATGGGTAGACAGCCCGCCATAGGGTTGACCTTCTCGCTGCGGTACAACGCCATCATGGCTGCGCCCAGCTTCTGGCGGTCATCCCCGACCTCCTTCTTCAGTTTCTCCAGCTTGGGCTGCAACTTGCGCATATTGGCCATGGAGCGGTAACTGATGGCCGAAGGGTAGAAGAAGATGAACTTGACCACTATGACCAACAGGATGATCGCCAGGCCCCAGTTGCCGACCAGCCCATGGAACCAGGTCAGCACCACATGCATGGGCTCGGCGATGATGGCGAACCAACCGTAGTCCACGGTCTGCTCCAGGCCGTTACCCATGGCGACCAGGGTTTGCTGCTGCTTCGGCCCGAGGAAAAGCTGCTGGGTGATGGTGGTGCTCTGGCCCGGTGCCAGGGTCGGTAGCGGGGTGTTCACCCCGGCGACATAATTGGTACCTGACGGGCGCGCATAAATCTGGGATTGCGCATCCTGGGCAGGCACAATGGCCGTGAGGAAGTAGTGGTCCATCATCCCCGCCCAGCCGGGGCCGGACTTCAACTCCGGATGATCGTGGATATCGCCGAAACTCACTTCGCTGAAGTTGCCCTGGTGCATGAGCACCGCGCCGGTGAAAATAGACATGAACATGTGACTTTCAGCGCGGTCATTGCGCAGGATCTGGTCAAAATAGCTGCCATTCCACGCCGTGGACCCGCTATTGGTGATGGTGATGTGCTCTTCCACCACGTAGCTGTCGGGCTGAAATGTCCATGTTTTTTTGACGCTCAGGGGGCCGGCTTTGCCGATGAGGGTGATAGGCTGGCCGTCGGCCCGCCGAACGGCAGGAACGGCGAACTGGGCAACCAGGGTCTGTCCATCGCTGTTGACGAAGCCGCTCTGCTGCACAGTGAGCTTAGCCGCCGCCTTGTCGAGGATGGGATAGGGTGCGGGATTCCCCACCGCCTGCGGATAACGGAGCAGGCCAAGCTGTTGGATATCGCCGCCATTCAGGTCGATCTGGCCAGTGAACACCTGCGTCTGGAAAGACACCGTGGGTCCTGTCGCCAACTGGAGGCCCGTACTGACCGGCGTGACCGTCGGCACAGCCACTGTCGCTGCTGAGGTAGCCACAGCGGATGTTGACGTGCTCGGGGTCGTGACGCTTTGGCGGACGGCAGTCGGCGTAACCGGTTTCGGCGCATTCTGCGCCTGCCAGGCCTGAAACAGCAGGAAGACGACTACGGCAAGCGCGACAGCGAGGATGGTCTTCTGATTATCCATGAGGCCCCAAGGCGTTTAAGGAACGGGATCGACACCACCGGAGTGCCAGGGATGGCAACGGCTGATGCGTTTGATGCCTAGCCAGGAACCTTTGGCGATGCCATAGCGTTCAATGGCCTGACAAGTGTATTCGGAGCAGGTTGGGTAAAAACGGCAGTGGTGTCCAAGTATGGGGCTGATGACGTACTGATAGCCGCGCACGACAACGACGGCCACGTGCCGCACACTCATACCCTCTCCAGCATCTGCTGGAAGTAGACACCCATGGCCCGCATGCTGAGTTGCCGGGCACCCGCCCGCGCTACCACCAGCACGTCACGCCCTTGCGTGCGCACCGGCTGCTGCCGGAAAGCTTCGCGCAAGCGTCGCTTGATACGGTTGCGGACCACGGCATTACCCACCTTGCGGCTTACTGCCAAACCCAGACGGGGGTGTCGCAGTTCGTTACGCAGGGCGTAGATCACCAATTCTGGGAAGACCTTTTTGCGTCCCTGCTTGAGGGTGCGCTGGATGGCCGCCTTCTGGCGGAGACGATCCTCGCGGGTAAAACGATGAGGATGCGCCAGCGCCGGATTCATCGGCTTACGGGCAGAGACGCTGACGGCCCTTGGCACGGCGCCGCTTGAGCACAAGGCGACCGGATTTGGTGGCCATGCGGGCACGGAAACCGTGGGTCCGCTTGCGATGAACAACGCTGGGCTGAAAAGTACGCTTCATGAGACACTTCCTGCGGATAATTCTTAAGGGCTGAGAAGATAAGGAGATGCTGCACGAAAGTCAAGGCACCGGGCCGCATTTTCGGGACCCGGCGACGACGAGATAAAAAGCCTTAGCGCACGATGGGCTTATAACGCAGACGATGGGGCCGGGCGCCCTCCTCACCCAGGCGGCGTTTTTTGTCTGCCTCATATTCATGGTAGTTGCCCGCAAAAAACTCCACATGGGCATCCCCTTCAAAAGCGATGATGTGGGTGGCGATGCGGTCGAGGAACCAGCGGTCATGGGAGATGACCATGATGCTGCCCGCGAATTCCAGCAGGGCGTCTTCCAGCGCGCGCAGGGTTTCCACATCGAGGTCGTTGGAGGGCTCATCGAGGAGCAGGACGTTGCCGCCGGCGATAAGGGTCTTGGCCAGATGCAGGCGGCCACGCTCACCGCCCGAGAGCTGTCCCACCAGTTTTTGCTGGTCGGCGCCCTTGAAGTTGAAGCGGCCGCAATAGGCGCGGGATTGGATCTCAAATTTGCCGACGGTGAGGATGTCCAGCCCACCGGAGATTTCTTCCCAGACATTGTTTTTGGCGGCGAGCGCATCGCGGGACTGATCCACATAGGCCAACTTGACGGTAGAGCCGAGGACGACGGCGCCGCTATCCGGGCTTTCCTGGCCCACAATCATTCGGAAAAACGTTGACTTGCCGGCACCATTGGGGCCAATAACACCGACAATGGCGCCCGGCGGCACTTTGAAGCTGAGATGTTCAAAAAGCAGTTTGTCGCCGAAGCCCTTGGTCACATCACGGAATTCAATCACCTCGTTGCCGAGACGTTCCGCCACCGGGATGAAAATCTCCTGGGTTTCATTGCGGGTCTGGTATTCGTAGGAACTCAGTTCTTCAAAGCGGGCCATACGGGCCTTACTTTTGCTCTGCCCGCCTTTGGCGTTCTGCCGCACCCATTCCAACTCGTGTTGCATGGCTTTGAGGCGCGAGACCTCGGCGCGGGCCTCCTGTTCCAGGCGCTTTTCCTTCTGCTCCAGCCAGGCGGAGTAATTGCCTTTGTAAGGGAAGCCGCGGCCGCGGTCCAGTTCCAAAATCCACTCGGCGGCATTATCAAGAAAGTAACGGTCATGGGTAACGGCAACCACGGTACCGGAGAAGCGCTGCAAATACTGCTCCAACCAGTCTACGGATTCGGCGTCCAGATGGTTGGTAGGCTCGTCGAGGAGGAGCATGTCGGGACGGCTGATGAGCAGGCGGCAGAGCGCAATACGGCGCTTTTCACCACCGGACAAGGGGCCGACCAGAGCATCCCAGGGGGCGAGACGCAAGGCGTCGGCAGCCACCTCCATCTGTTGCTCGGCCTGATGCCCATCACTGGCGGCAACAATGGCCTCCAGGCGCGCCTGCTCGGCGGCGAGAACGTCAAAATCCGCATCAGGCTCGGCGTAGGCGGCATAGACCGCTTCCAGTTCCTGTTGCGCGCCGAGGATGTCACCGAGACCCTCCTCCACTACCTGGCGCACCGTCTTGTTCGGATCGACCTGCGGTTCCTGCGACAGATAACCGATTTTGAGACCAGGCATGGGCTGCGCCTCGCCTTCAAACTCCTTGTCGACACCCGCCATGATCTTTATCAGGGTGGACTTGCCGGCACCATTCATGCCGAGCACGCCGATTTTGGCACCGGGGAAAAAGGACAAGGAGATGTCCTTGAGCAGAACGCGCTTGGGCGGCACGATCTTGCTGAGGTGATTCATCGTAAAAACGTATTGCGCCATGCCGTTTTCCATCCAGAGAGTGGGTTCAGACCGCCGAAAGGCGGAATTGGCCTAGTGTAGCGCAAATCAGGGCTTGATGTGGACTCTATGCGGGGGCCGGTCAGGGAGACGGGCGTGAAGCGGCTGCGGAACGCAGGAACCAGTCCGGTACCGGCCGCCGTATCCACGGGCCATGCAGTGCGATCCGTACCGTCATGGTCAGGCCGGGACGCAGCGGGTGTCGGATCAGGTCCCCCGGATCGACGGCGATGCGCACCGGTACCCGCTGGGTGAACTTGATCCAGTTGCCGCTGGCATTCTCCGGCGGCAGCACCGCGAAGACGGCGCCGGAGCCCCCTCCCAGTCCCACCACCCAGCCGTGATAGGTGACGGCGTTACCATAGAGATTGGAATGCAGCGTCACCGCCGCACCGGGACGCACTCCCGCCAGACGGGTTTCCTTGATGTTGGCAGTGACCCATACCTGCTGCAATGGCACCACGGTGAACAGGCGCTGGCCCGCGTTTACCCACTGTCCGGGCTGCACCGCCTGCTGCGCGACGATGCCGGTGACCGGGGCCCGGATGATGCGTCGTGTCCAGTTCAGGTGGGCCAGGGCCAGGGCCTGCGTCGCCGCACGCACGGCGGGGTTTCCCGCCGGGCCGGCGGTTCCGAGCCGCGCGCTGAGGGCTGCGCTATGCGCCGATTCGGCGCCGATTTCGGCTTGCAGGCGCCGCACCGCGTCGACCGCCGCGATGGCGGCCATATCCTCGCTCGCACCGGCGCTGGCCGACGCCCGTAGGCGCCAGGCCTTCTGCTGTGCACTGTTCAGGCTGGCCCGCAGAGCCGCCTTCTTGCTGCGACTGGCCTGAATTTCGTGGACCAGCGCCAGCGCTTTTTGCCGGGCCTGCGCCAGTTGTGCTTCCGCCTGTTGCAGCTTGCGACCAGCTCGGTCTCCGCGGAGCATCACCAGGGGGGAGCCTGCCTCCACCCGCATGGTGTCGTAGGCGGGAATCGCGGCGACGGTTCCGGTCGTGCGCGCATCCACCGCGTAAAGGTTGCCCTCGACATAGGCATCGTCTACCTCCAGCCGCTTTTGTCCGATCAGCAACCACCAGAGGCCGTAGACCAGCAGACCGAGCAGGACGACGCCAGCCAGTATCCAGAGGTTGCGCCGCCTCTGGTCTGCCCCGGCCTTACTCGCGTTGTCAGGGGTGTTGTCCAGACTGATCATAGCCGCCTCCCAATGCGGTTTCCAACTGAGCCCAGGCCTGTAGTGCCGCATAATGGGCAAGGCGCTGGGCCATTTGCTGATGGATGAGGGTGATCTGCCGCTGCAGCACCGCCGCGCGGTCACTGAGGCCCAACGCCTGGGCAGTGGCGGTCAGTTTTTCCTGCTTCTGGGTGGCGCCGGTGCCGACCGTCTCGGCTTGCCACACCTGCCGACTGTGCTGGTATCCCGACAGCGCCGTCAGTACCTGCTGGACCGATTGCAGGATGCTTTCCTGGTAAACAGCCACCGCCTTGGCCTGCTGCGCCTCGGCGCCGTGGAAACGGCCAGTCAGGGCGCCGCTGGTGAAAATCGGTAACCGCAAGGCCGGTCCAAAGCTGTACGCAAAGCTCGCCGGGTTCAGGAGCGTGGCGATGTGGGCGCTGTTCATGCCCAGCAGAGCCGAGAAGGAAATATTCGGATAAAAGGCGGCGCGGGCGGCTTTGGTCTGCTGGACGCTGGCCAGCGCCAGCGCGCGTGCCGCCTGTACGCCGGGACGGTGGGCAAGAAGGTCCAGACTCAGGTGTGAGGGCAGGGTGGGGATTACTGCGGACGCGGGCGCCACCGGCCGGAGCGGTAGGGCATCCGGTGCAATCGCCGCAAGCTCTGCCACGGCGAAGCGTGCGGCAGCCGCCCGTTGCTGCCAGCGGGCCAGGCGGGCGGTATTCTGCTGGAGCTGCAAAGACAGGTC
>JAKBXD010000072.1 GCA_021840785.1 Pseudomonadota bacterium | reverse complement strand
ACCGGCGCCTGAAGGGTGAGGCCCGCAACGCTGTAGGGAGAAATCACGTCGAAGGCGACACCCGGCCGCGCACCACGATGCATCCACAACCCGACTACCGCCACTCCGACACCCAGTACGGCCAAAAAAATGAGTGCTATCAGCGCGTGCGCACGGCTCTCCAAGAGGAACTCCTTTGCAATATCAGTGGCTATTGGAGCACAGGACGGACGCCAAGCCAATCACCATCTTACGGGTGCGCGATGTACGCGTGGATTGACTTGCCACCGGACCCATGCCTAAATGGTGGAAAACTACTGGAACCCTGATTCTCTATGGACTTTGAAGCCCTCCGCCGTACCATGATTGACACCCAGATCCGCACCTGGGATGTGCTCGACCCTCGTGTGCTGGCCACTGTTGCGCAAGTAAAGCGTGAATTTTTCGTGCCGACCCCCTATCGGCATCTGGCTTTTGCTGATTTTACTTTACCGCTGGGGCACAGCGAGATCATGTGGACGCCGAAGATGGAGGCGCGGGTCTTGCAAGAGCTGGATCTGCATGAACAGGATCGGGTGCTGGAGATCGGCACCGGAAGCGGCTATCTGACGGCACTGATGGCACAACTCGCGGGGATGGTACACAGCGTCGAAGATCGCGCCGAACTCTCCCGAACGGCGGAAGGCCGTTTGCGGGTGCAGGGCGTGCATAATGCCCACCTGCACGTTGGCGACGGCTCCACTGGCTGGGCGGATAACGCACCCTATGATGCCATCTGTATCACCGGATCCTTGCCGGTGCTGCCGGAGGTCTTCAAAGAGCAACTGTCCGTTGGCGGACGATTAATAGCTATCCTCGGCACCGGCCCCGCCATGCGGGTGCGGCGGATTTTCCATTCCCAGCCAGGCATCTTCGAATACTCGGAGCTCTTCGAGACAGAAGTTCCGCCCTTGCGTCACAAGCCGCTGCCGGCCCGCTTCGTATTCTGAGCGATCATGCGTATTCAGGCCGGGCAAAGAGCATCATCCTCGCCATTGGATCTGCAGGATCGCCTGCTCGGCACCCTCCCCCCCGCCTGGCGTTAGGAGTGCTGCCTTGAGTTTTGTCCCACTGAGTTACCAGATCAGCGTCGCGCCGCAAGCGCATCTTTTTCAGGTGTCTCTGAATATTTCCGAGCCGGACCCGGAGGGACAGATTCTCGCCCTGCCCGCGTGGGTGCCCGGCAGCTATACTATCCGCGACCTCGCCCGCCATGTGACACAAATCCACGCAGAACGTAATGGGCAGGATGTCGCCCTGCACAAAATCGGTAAGGACCGCTGGCGTCTCGCGGCGGGCCATGGTCCGGTCGTCGTCCGTTACGCCGTGTACGCTTTCGACCGCTCGGTACGCACAGCATATCTGGATGATCAGGGGGGCTTTTTCAACGGCCCGGCCATCTACTTGCGGGTCCTGGGACAGGAAGATCAAGCGCACGCAGTCCTCCTGGAAGGTCCGGAAGACTGGCAGGTGGCCACCGCTCTCCCCCGGCAAAGCGGTGCGACCTGGGGCTGGGGCAGCTTTATTGCCGCTGAGTATCGCGCCCTCATTGATCATCCGCTGCTCATGGGCACGCTCACGCTGCTGGACTTTTCGGCAGGAGAGCGGCCCCATCACCTGCTCATTCAAGGCATCCATCAGGCAGACTTGCAGCGGTTGGGTCCAGATCTGGCACGCATCTGTGACTGGCAACAGCGTTTCTGGGGCGATGCCGCCTTTGCCGAGTACCACTTTCTGTGCATGACCAGTGCTGATGGCTATGGGGGATTGGAGCATCGCGCTTCCAGCGCCCTCCTCTGCGCCCGGGATGACCTGAGTGGCCGCAACGAAGACCATTATCAGCGTTTCCTGGGTCTGGTCAGTCACGAGTATTTCCATGGCTGGCTGGTGCAGGCCATTCGTCCCGCTGTGCTCAGCGCCAGCGCCCTGGATCGGGAGGCGCTCACCCGCGATCTCTGGATCTTCGAGGGCATCACCTCCTACTATGATGATCTCTGCCTGCGCCGCGCCGGTCTGACCACGCCCGCGGAATACCTACGCGGAGTCGGAAAGGAACTGACCCGTCTGCTGCGTCGCCCCGGACGTTTCCTGCAAAGTCTCGCGGAGTCCAGTGAAGATGCCTGGATCAAGCTCTATCATCCCCATGCCAACAGCGCCAACTTTGAGGTCAGTTATTATAACAAAGGCGCCCTGCTGGCCCTCTGTCTGGACCTCAGCCTGCGTCTGGAAAGTGACGACGGTCGGAGCCTCGACACCTTGCTCACCCGGTTGTGGCAAGATTACGGCCGCACCGGCAAAGCACTGCCGGAAGGCCAATGCATCCATCTGGTCGAGGCGCTCGCCGGGCCGACGCTCGCTGCACGTTTGGAGTCCTGGCTCACGGAGAAAACCGACTTACCGCTGCGCGCACTGTTGGCGGAAATGGGCATTGCGCTCCATCTGCGCGCGGCCTGTGGCCCGCAGGATGAGGGCGGACAGGCCTGCGAAAAAACCCCACCGGTCTGGCTGGGTGCGCACTGGCGTCCGCACGCGCTGGGTGCCCAATTGCACCATGTACAGAGTGGCGGCCCTGCCGAGCAGGCGGGGTTGTCGCCGGACGACATTCTCGTCGCCCTCGACGGCGTCCGGACCACAGCGGAACATATGCCGACACAACTGGATGCGCTTTCCGCGGGTGCAGCGCTACGTATCCACTTTTTCCGCGATGACATCCTTATGGAAACTCAACTGACCTCGGCTCCGCCGCCACCGGATACGGCTTGGCTGGAATTACTGGAGGATGCGGATGAAGTCGTCCTTGCCCGCCGCCGTGCATGGCTGGAAGCATAGTTCCCAGTCGTAACAGCCGCACATGCCTGCATCGCTCTGGTAAGCCGTGCCGCTGGGCACCCGTCCTGCCGCAAGCGGGCCAGGGCCAGGCGCAAAGCCCGTCTTCCGGCGGCACTCATGACATCTCCTGCAAAAAGTATCTGTGTCATCATGAGCTGACCCTGTAACAGGCTTTTTCTGTGCAGACAATGCCCAGGGGGATATCCCAAGGCTCTCTGGGCACATGAGGCACCTCCTGAAAAGCATGACCTACCCCAATCAGCCGCGGTCGCCGCCAACTGCGGCGGTGGGGCAAATGCGCCAGACTGTGATCATAAAAGCCCCCGCCCATCCCCAGCCGATAACCTTCGGCGTCGAAAGCCACCAGCGGCAGGATCAATAAATCCAGCTCACGCACAGAACGGTACTGGCGGGGAGATACCTGCGGCTCGGGAATGCGAAAGCGATTATGGCGCAGGACGGCATTAGCATTAGGGTGAAAGGGTGCAAAGCGCAGGCTGCGCGCAAAACGACCGGCGAGCACAGGCAGGTAAAAATGCTTATTGGCCGCAATGGGATACTGCATGATCGGCAAGGGACTGATTTCACCCTGCATGGGCCAGTAGAGGCCGATATGACGAGCCCGCTGAAAGTGGTTGAGGCGCACCAGTTGGTCGGACAAGGCTACGGCTGCGGAATATAATGCCTCGGCGGAAAGGTTACGTCGCTGCTGACGCATGCGTCGGCGTAACGAGCTTTTCGCGGGTATATCATCCAGCCCTGAAAACAAAAGAACCCCCCGCCTGGGTCGTGCAGCCCGCTACCCCCAGAACCTGATGTACAGGTGGGAATCCACACATCGCTTCAGGCTACTCCACAAGGGAGCTGCACACCACGATGATGACTGAGAACTCCCTGGATAGACAATGTTGGTTCAGGAATCATCTCGGCTACTCGCGCCCCGCAGGGAGCAAGGCCCAAGCTACTCCGCCCCCTTACCCATGTCAACCAACCGGCGCAAGCGGGCCGCCACTGCATTGAGCTGATCATCGCGCGCCTGCAATTCCTGGCGCGCGCGCTGCAGATCTGCGGCCAGATTAATCGCCACCATCAACGCCGCGCGCTCTTTACCCATCGTGCGGCCCCCGGCCCGGGTGGCTTCGAGCTGCTGATTCAGCAATGCGACCGCCTCCATCAAAAGTACCTGCTCCTCGGGCTGACAGGGCACCTGATAACTTTGCCCCAGCAAAGTGATATTGACGTGATGGGTGATGGGACTGCGGATTATTTCTGGCACGGTCATCTCCATCGGTAGGTTTTATGCTTCGTTTTCCCACTGGCTCACCTGCGCGAGGAGTTCACTCAAGCGCAGGCATACGATTTCCTGACGCTCCCGCAACAGGACATTTTCGGCATTGAGCATCTGGATTTGTTTTTGCAGGCTCTGCAGGGAACGCTTATCACGCCCGTTTCCTTCCAGATGACGGCGCAATCCACGATAATCCGTTATAATGCTTTCCAGCTCTGCGAACAGAGATTCAAAACGGGACTCCAACACAGCGCCACCCCATTTCACCAAAGATTTTGCTTCCGAGTGTACGAAGCGCCCCAGCCATTTGCAAACTGAACCAGGTCGTTCCCGATTATGCCTCTTTCCAACTCTGACCAACGTAATCGCAACTTCCGCTTCCGGCTTGGCGTCGCGACAGTACTGATGCTGTTGGCGATTCTCGCTGTGGTGTTACGTATTATGGACCTTGAGATACTGCATTATTCCAAATTCCGCACACTGGCTTACGATAATCACGTAGCTCTCGTCCCCGTTGCCCCGCCCCGCGGCCTGGTGCTTGCCGAACATGGTGAGGTGCTGGCGGAAAACCAGCCCACCTATGCCCTGGAAATCACCCCCGACCAGGTGCCCCATTTGCAGGAGACCTTGCAGCGCCTGCAGCAGATGCTCGATCTGAGTGCGGACGATATGCGCCGCTTTCAGGATCTGCGCCAGGGGAAACCGGATTTCGATCCAGTAGTCCTCAAGGCCAACCTGACCTCGACGCAGATCGCCACTGTAGCCGTGCGCGCGCTGGATCTACCCGGCGTGCGGGTAGTCGCCTTGCTGCATCGCTATTACCCCTATGATGCACTTTTCTCTCACGTCGTCGGCTATGTCGGCCCTGTTACCGCCGCCGATCTGAAGAACTTTCACGCCCGCAATTATGTCGGACGCAACTATATCGGCAAGAGCGGCCTGGAGCGCTATTATGAACGCCAGATCCGCGGCACCATGGGCTATAGGATCAAGGATATCGACGCGCGCGGACTACAGGTGGGCACACTGCGCGAGGTGCCGGCGCAGCCCGGAGATAATTTGCTCACCCATCTGCGCCTGCGCGTGCAACAGGCGGGAGCTGAGGCCTTACAAAAAGACAAGGGCTATCGCGGCGCCATCGTCGCTTTGGACCCTGACAACGGCGCCGTACTGGCCATGGTCACCAGCCCCAGCTTCAATGCCAACTGGTTCGTGGACGGCATCAGCAAGACCCACTGGCAGAGCCTTCTGGACAACCCGGAACGACCGCTGATGAACCGTGCGGACAATGGTCTCTACCCGCCGGGATCCTGCGCCAAGCCTTTCTATTCCATAGAGGCGATCCAGGAAGGCATCATCACTCCCGATTTCCATACCTTCTGTGCGGGCAATTATCAGCTCGGCGGGCACACCTATTGGGACTGGAATCGGGCGGGATTCGGCAACACCGGCCTGACCAAGGCATTGGCCTGGTCGGTAGATGTTTTTTACTACAAGCTCGCGGTGAAAATGGGCATCGCCATGCAGGACAAGACCCTGTGGCGATTCGGCTTCGGCAAAGCTCCTCCCATCGACCTGCCGGGCGGCGCCAATGGTCTGGTGCCGACCCCCGCCTGGAAACGTAAGCATCTGCATGCGCACTGGTACACGGGAGACTCCGTCATTCTCGGAATTGGTCAGGGTTATTTGCTGGAAACGCCATTACAATTAGCCCGCGCGGTCGCCGCCCTCGCCAACGGTGGCTATCTGGTTCAGCCCCAGGTCGCCAAAGCGCTCATCAACCAGAGCACCGGCCAGACAGAAGCCATTCCTCATGCACAACCTGTTAATCTGCATATTTCGGCGGCGGCCATGCATGCCGTTCATAAGGGTATGGAGGCCTGTGTCACCACCGGTACCTGTCATACCATCAGCATTCCCGGCATTACCATTGCCGGGAAAACAGGCACGGCACAAGTACCGGTGGGTTATAAAAATGGCCACACTATCTATAACAACGACTCTCTTTTTATCGGCTGGGCACCGGTACATCACCCCAAAATCGCCGTCGCCGTGGTAGTGGAATATGGCGGGCACAACGCCTGGCAAGCTCTGCCGGTGGCTCGCGCGGTGATCAAAGCCTATTTGCAGCCCAATGAAAAAACACCAGAAAAGGTTGCCGAAAAACCCGCAGCGCATTATGATGCGCCCCTTGCTATTGGGGAGAAAGGTTCTGTCAACCCTCGCCCCGCTCATTCCATGACACCATAAGGAGTCCAGAAAATGACAGATTTTGCGATTGCGGCCGAGCCGCGTGAAGAAAATGGCCGCCGGGCCAGCCGCCGCCTGCGCCGTACCGGTATGGTGCCCGCCGTGCTGTACGGAGACGGCAAGCCAGCGCTGGGGCTCAGCATTGAAGCCCGCCTGCTCCGCAAACTGCTACCCGATGACCGCGCTTATACCAACGTCATCACGCTGGAATTCCCCAAAGGGAAAGAAACCGCGCTGATCCGCGACATTCAGATGCATCCCTACAAGGAAGAGGTCCTGCATATGGATTTTTTGCGTGTTCATGCCGGTGAGCGGGTGCATTTGCACGTACCTATCCACTTCCTGAACGAGACGACCTGTGCTGGTATCAAGGCCGGCGGTGTACTGCACCGTGCTCTGGTGGAAGTGGAAGTGGAAGCCCCGGTGGGCCGTCTGCCTGAGGCCATTGAAATCGACATTGGCAAGCTGCTGGTGGGGGAAAGTCTGCACCTGTCCCAGATCACGGTGCCCGAAGGCGTCGTCCTCCTGCCCCTGCAGCATGAGGATGACAAGGAAATCGTCTCCATCCACAATCCGCGTACCGGTGCCGAGGCGGAAGAAGCCCCGGAGACCACCGCCTGAGGCCTTATGGACTGGTTGTTGGCGGGCTTGGGCAACCCCGGTGCGGAATACGCCCGAACCCGCCATAATGCCGGCTTTTGGACGCTCCAGACCTTTGCAGACCGGGTCGGGGCGTCTTTACGTATGGAGCGGCGCTGGCATTGTCTGGCCGCTACGGCACGCGCTTCCGGACTGGAACTGGGGCTGTGTATGCCGCAAGATTTCATGAACCGCAGCGGTGGCCCGGTACAGGCTATGGCGGCCTTTTATAAAGTGCCCGCAGAACGGATGCTGGTGATTCATGATGAACTGGACCTCCCCCCAGGCAGCGCACGACTGAAACGCGGTGGTGGTCATGGCGGGCACAACGGCTTACGCGATCTCGACCATGCCCTGGGCACCCGCGATTACTGGCGGCTGCGCATCGGTATCGGCCATCCAGGGCATAAAGATGCGGTCATCGGTTATGTGCTTAGCGCTCCGACGGCGGCGGACAAGACCCTGATTGACGAGGCGATTGAACGCAGTCTCGGCGTACTTCCCGATTTTCTCAGCGGCCGCACGGATGCGGCACAAAAAACCCTGCATAGCGATTAGGAGTTTCTTATGGCTTTGGCCTGCGGCATCGTCGGCTTACCCAATGTCGGCAAATCCACCCTTTTCAACGCCATCACCAGGGCGGGTATCGCGGCGGAGAACTATCCCTTCTGCACGATCGAGCCGAACGTCGGCCTGGTTGCCGTGCCGGATCCCCGTCTTGAGTCCCTCTCAGAGATCGTCAAACCACAGAAGGTACAGCACGCCACCATGGAGTTCGTGGACATCGCCGGGCTGGTGGCCGGTGCAGCGCAGGGTGAGGGTCTGGGCAACCAGTTTCTCGCCCATATCCGCGAGACAGACGCCATTGCCTTGGTCACCCGCTGCTTTGAGGATCCCAACGTGGTCCATGTGAGTGGCCATGTGGACCCGGTGGCGGATCTGGAGGTGGTGCTGACGGAGCTGATTCTGGCCGATCTCAGCACTGTGGAAAAGGCCCAGGCGCGGGTGGCGCGGCAAGCCAAGGGAGGCAACAAGGACGCGCTGGCCGAAGTCGCCGCCATGACCCGCCTCCTGCCCCACCTCAATGAAGGCAAGCCGGCCGCCAGCCTGAACCTGAACAGCGAGGAGCAAGAGCATCTGCGCAGCCTCTGTCTGCTGACCATGAAACCCCTCATGGTTATTGCCAATGTCGCTGAGGACGAGTTGCAGGGTGGCCCCTGGCGTGCACCCCTGGAAGCCTGGGCGGCCGAACGGCATGCGAGTGTGGTGCCCGTCTGCGCCGCCATCGAAGCAGAGTTGGCAGAACTGGAACCGGAGGAGCAAAGCGCTTTCCTGCAGGACCTGGGGCTGGAGGAGCCCGGCCTCAACCGCATCATCCGTGCGGCGTACCGTTTACTGGGTCTGCAGACCTACTTCACTGCCGGCGTCAAGGAGGTCCGTGCCTGGACCATCCCGGTGGGCGCCACGGCGCCACAGGCGGCGGGGGTTATTCACAGTGATTTCGAACGCGGCTTCATCCGCGCCCAGACCATCGCCTATGACGATTTCATTCAGTACAAGGGCGAACACGGGGCCAAGGAAGCGGGCAAGATGCGGGCGGAAGGAAAGGAATATGTGGTGCAGGATGGAGATGTACTGAACTTCTTGTTCAACGTGTAGCGGAAAACCGTTCAAAATAGATTGCATGATGCGTGTTTTAACGTACACTTCATTTCACCCAGCGCCCTCTCGCAGATTGAGGCGGGGCAGAACTCCCCCTCCATCGCCACGCTGGAAAAAATCGTAAAACAGGGCGGCGATGAAAGTTGAATGGCGTGGCCAGACCAAAGTGCTGCATGACCTCAACCCGCATATCCTGCGCCTTGGTGCGATGAGCGGAAGTGCTCCCGAATACGGACCAGAACGACCTTGCGCACCAATGTTTCGGTCAGCACCTGATCAATAAAAGCGCGGTCTTCCGGCGATAGTTTGCTCAATGGCGCCGCCATTTCATCGGCGATAGCGAGCTTGGCGGCGATCACCGTCGGATACCGGTATTCCAGCGCCTCGGCATCAAAGGGCTGTTTGAGTATGGGCACCGCTGACGGGAGTGGCGCGATGCGCACATCATCGCCGGCCGGCGCGCTGATCGGCAGCCCGATCTGGGCCGCCATGGCACGGATGCGATCCGCCCGCGCATCGGCTTTGCTGCGTTTGAAAGTGCGGTAACGGTGTAGCGGGAAGGGGGCCGGATACCGG
>JAKBXD010000071.1 GCA_021840785.1 Pseudomonadota bacterium | reverse complement strand
TTGGCCAACACAATGTCTCCCCAGAATTACAGATGGGATGGGAAATCGCTCTGGGCCATCACGAACGATGGGACGGAAGTGGCTATCCTTTCGGCAGAAAAGGCGACGAGATCCCGTTATCAGCGAGGATGATGGTATTGGCGGACATTTATGATGCCTTACGAAGTCGGCGTCCTTATAAGGAACCGCTGGATCATGAAAGAGCGGTGGATATTATCTTAAAAGGAGATGGACGAGTTAAGCCGGAGCATTTCGATCCTGATATTTTGGCGGCGTTTCCGCGCGCGGCCTCCACTTTTGCGGAGTGTTACGCCGCATTAACCGATTGTGACATGCCTAATGTGTAACCCATGAGTGCGGTCAAAGCATACCGTGTGCAAAACCGATGGCCACCATGATCAGCATGATCACGATGTAGATACGCAAACCCCAGAAGGCTATCTGAATACCTCCCCGAATCGGGGCGCGGGTCATGGGCCTGGGTTCCTGATGGATCTCCTCTTCCAGAAACGCCAGGAACTCCGGGGTCGCCTCGGAACGAAAGTCTTCTTTGGGATGCATGCAACGCTCCTCAGGGGGATGGGAAGACGACGGTATAGCCATAAACGGCATTGGCCAGAATTAGGAAACCAACGATGGTGAAAGCTGAATAATTCTGCCAGCGCCGATTCACATAGCTCCCCATGATCTCACGATCATTCAGCAGCATGAGCAGAAATAGCATCGCCGCCGGCATGAATATGGATGCAATCACCTGCACGGTGAGGTTCAAAAACCCCAGGGGGATGTGGGGAATCAGGACCACCATAGCCGCCATGCCGGCGCTCAAAATGCCGGACAGATAAAAGGGCAAGGCCCGTTGTGGCTTGAGGTTCAGGCTCCGGGGGAGCTTGAGCGCTTCGCCCACCGCCCAGGAAGTGCTCGCCGTAATGGCGATGGCGGCGATCAGCCCGGACTCGACGAGGCCCAGAGCGAACAGCGCGGTTCCGACACTGCCCAGGCTACTCTGTCGTAACAGGTGGAGGATCGCCTGTATGTCGAACTGGGCGGCATTGGTGTGCCCATACGCCAGGGTACCCGTCAAGATGACGATGGTGATGGCGATAATCCCCATGGAAAGGCTTCCGAAGGCGGTATCGGCTTGACCGCTGGGGATGTCATTGACCGTCAGCCCCTTATCAACAACCGAGGATTGTTGAAAAAAAAGCATCCACGGAGCGATCGTCGTTCCGAGATTGGCGAGTATGACATAGGTAAAGGCGCCGACCGCCGTCCCCACCGGAATGTGCCAGTTGCCCACCGCCGCGATAACCTGGCCCCAGTCGGGGTGCGCGGCGATGGCCAGGGGCACAAAAACGATATTGCCTGCGGCGATCCACAACGCCAGCCGCTCCCAGGTATGGTAATGCAAAAAAATCATGGTCGCGGCGACAAATATCCAGGCCAGCATGACCGAAAGGGCCGGCGGCACGGAGAACACGCTCATGCCCACACGGATACCGATAAACTCCGTTACCAGCGTCAGAATGTTCGCCACCGTCAGATCCAGCAGAGAAAACACTCCCCAAAAAGCGCCATAACGCCCCCAGATCATCTCGGCGTGACCGCGATGCGTCACCGCGCCAAGACGCACGGTCATCTCCTGCACCACATAGGCCACCGGGATCATGAGCAATAGGAAGGGGATAAAAAAACCGATGCCGTACATCGCCCCCGTCTGGGCATAGGTGATGACGCCGCCGGCATCGTTGTCTGCGATCATCACCAGGATACCTGGCCCGATCAGACTCAGAAACAGCAGTAGTCGCCGCCACCAGGAGGGATGATGGCGGAGTTGATAAATCCGCCAGCGATCCTGGATGCGCTCCCGCACCTCCTCGGGTAATCGCTGCAACACATCCGCTTCGCTGGGTCTGGCGTGCAGTTCGGGTGTGGTCGACATCAGCTCCCTCCTGAATAACATGTAAAAACAGTCACAACCAGGCCGCCCCGCATCCGGTGCCCTGAGTCGTCCCTAATGCCACGACGTGACTGTCCAGGCGGTTGCCGTTGGTACAAAATAAGCGGCACTTTTGTATGTCGGCATGGTCGGTCAGGTCAAGCGAAATATCACCCTTAAAAAGGACGAAATCCATGAGCGAATCTTTGCACACGCACGCCCCGCACGAAGAGGCTATTCATGAGGCCGCAGAACCAGCCACCCACAAGCCCACTCTGGGTCAGTGGGTGGCTATTTTTACAGCGCTGCTTGCTACGCTTGGCGCCGTTGTCGGTTATCAGGGGACGCATCTGATGAACGAGGTGCTGCTGGCCAAGAATGAAGCCGTGTTGGAGAAAGCTAAGGCAACGGACCAGTGGAATTACTACCAGGCCATTAGCACCAAAGAACATCTGATGCAGCTGGCTGTGGATCTGACACCGGCGAAACAGGCAGCGCCTTACCAGAAGAAAATCCTCAAGTATAAGGCCCAAAAAAAGAGTGTTCAGGCCGAAGCCCAACATCTGGAGCAACTTTCCAGCGCGGCCAACGGTCGCTCGGAACGATTGAACAGGCCGCATAACGACATGGCCATTGCGATGATTTTTTTACAAATCGCCATTTCACTGGCTTCCATCACGGCGCTGACCGGAAGGATTTGGCTTTTTGGAATGGCTATTCTCAGTGCTCTGAGCGGCGTCGGGCTTTGGGTTATGGCCTTGAGCCTGGCATGACATGGTTGCTCTTAAAACAGCAGCCGGTTGTGCTTCAAGAGTTGGATCGTTTTATTTGGTGGCGCTTCAGGGACTCGAACCCCGGACACGCGGATTATGATTCCGCTGCTCTAACCAGCTGAGCTAAAGCGCCGTGAGGCGCAAATTAAAGCGTTAACCTGCGTCGCTGTCAAGGGTAGCGGTGCGACTTGTCGCCCATTCATCGTCAGCGCAGCAGCCGACGGCTGAGCAGGCGCCATGCAAATCCATAGGCCACCAGGGTGTACAACAGCAAAACGCCAGCATGGTACAGCGCTTCGTGGGGCAGATGCCCGGTCAGCAGTGGTCGCAGCAGGGCCACCGCATGGGTCAGGGGCAGCACCTGTGCGAGTTGCTGGGCAAGGGGCGGCAGCGAATGGAGGGGATAGAAAACGCCACAAAAGAGAAACATGGGCGTCACCGCCAGGGTGAAATAATACATGAAGAAATCATAACTGCGCGCCAGTGCCGTCATGACCAGCGCCAGCCCGCCAAAGCTCAGTCCCGCCAGCAGAATGACCGGCAACGCCAGTAACACCCAGGGGCCTTGTATGGCGCCAAAAAAGCTGGCGACGATGACGATGGCCACGGCACTGATCAAGCCTTTCACGGCGCACCAAAGCACTTCGCCAGCGAGAATGTCGCTGACCCGCAAGGGCGTGGCCAGCATGGCCGCGTAAGTGCGTTGAGCGTTCATCCGGGTAAAAGCGGAGTAAAGCCCTTCGAAGCTGGCCGTATTCATCACGCTGCTGGCGACAATGCCGGAGGCGATAAAGGTAATGTAGGGCATCCCGTCCATACGCCCGACGAAGTGCCCCAGACCATACCCCAGCGCCAGCAGGTAAAGCAGCGGGTCGCCAAAGTTGCCGAGCAGGCTTGGCGCCAGCAGTTTGCGCCAGACACCGAAGTTGCGCTGCAAGACGGCCAGTGCCCCGGCTCCCGGCAAGGCGTCGCGTATCGGCATCATTCGGTTTCCTCTCGCAAATCGCGTCCCGTCAGGTGCAGAAATACATCCTCCAGGCTGGCGGGACGCTGCAACCAGCGATAGGCCGGATCCTCCACGAAGTGCGCCAGTAGCGGGCTCAGATCCGTCCCATAGCAGATCAGGGTATCGCCTACGCGCTCACTGAGGCTCACCCACTGGCGATGCAGATCCTGCGGGTCCGGCAGCGCACCGTCCACCCGGCGCAACTCGACGACGCCCGCCGGGATATTGGTGGTGATCAGGCCGCGCGGACTGTCTTCCGCCAGAATCCGGCCATGGTCGATGATTCCGACCCGGTCTGCCAGACGCTCCGCTTCGTCCATATAGTGTGTGGTCAGCAGCAGGGTGGTGCCCTGCCGCCGTAGCTCGCGCAGACGCTGCCAGATGAGATGACGGGCCTGGGGGTCGAGGCCGGTGGTGGGTTCGTCCAGCAGCAGCAATTTGGGGGCGTTAATCAGGGCGCGGGCGATGGTCAGGCGGCGTTGCATTCCGCCGGACAGCGAGTGGATCGGTTGCGCGGCATAGCCGCTGAGGGCCATAAACTCCAGCAATTCGGTGCTGCGCTGGCGGATCAGCGCTTTCGGCAGGCCGAAGTAGCGACCGTAGGTCCAGAGGTTTTCCTGCACGGTAAAATCGGGATCCAGGTTATCCGTTTGCGGCACCACCCCCATGTCTGCCCGCGCCGCACGCCCCATTTCTGCGAGCACCCGACCACCGAGGCGAATTTCTCCGCCATCGGTGGGTGTCAGTCCCTGGATCGCCCGCACCGTGGTGCTCTTGCCCGCCCCATTGGGACCGACCAAGGCAAAACACTCTCCGGCGGCAACGGCGAAGTCTACCCCGCGCAGCACCTCGCGTCTGCCATAACGCTTATGCAGCGCCCGTAGTTCAAGAAAGGCCGGATTCACGACAGGGGTCACCGACTCCTATCTCGGTTACTTCGTTATTGAGGGATTGTAACAGCGCCGCTTGCATGGCGTTGAACTGACCATGAAAGAAGTGGTCTGCGGGAAGCAAAATCTTCCGGGGCTGAACGGGCAGGGTATCGACCCAGTTTGCTACTCTGGCGGCGGGGACCAGTTCGTCCTGTTCGCCTTGAATCAGGGTCCACGAACAGGTCGGTGTCGGTAATGAACCGAAATCAAAGAGATTAACGGGCGGGGCAACGGTCAGAAGATGGCTGATACGGGGATGACTGTGCACGCTGCGATAGGCCACATAGGCTCCGAAGGAGAATCCGGCCAGCCAGATATCGAAGCCGGGGCGGCGCTCTTGCACCCAGTCGAGCACCGCCAGACAATCTTCGGTTTCGCCGCGACCATCATCATAGACGCCGGTACTCTCTCCCACTCCGCGAAAATTGAAACGCAGCGAGGGGATGCCCAGTTGATTGCAGGTTTTACTCAGACAATGCACAACCTTATTGTTCAAGGTGCCGCCATAAAGCGGATGCGGATGAAGGATGATCGCCACCACGCCGCGCGTCTCTTTATCAGGGCACGCAGTGATACCCTCCAGCACACCCGCCGGGCCCGGAATGACGACGTGTTGGTCTACACATTCCAGGCCTGCGAGTTCGCCGCCATCGTAGAGGTGCCTGCGATCAATGGGCAGCATCAGATTCGCAGCCTTTCGACAGGTACGCCGTCGCGCAGATGGGAGTCGACGATTTCGCGCACATCGTCGGCGTCTACATAGGTGTACCAGACGGCATCGGGGTAAACGACGGCAACCGGCCCCTCGCTACACCGCCCCAGACAGCCGCAACGGTTCACGCGAACCTGGTTTCCGCCATGGATACCGAGGGCTTTGGCGTGCTTCTTGGCCATGTGAAACATCTCTTCGGCGAGGCCACTGTTATTGCAGGCCTGCTCGCCATTGTCGCGCTGATTTAGGCAAAGAAACATATGCCGTTGATAAAAAGCACCTTCCATAAGCGTTGACCCCCTCTTCATTCAAGGACATTATAGCAAAATTAGCCTTTACGGACAGTGTGTGGAGATGCCATGTTCAGCGATCAAGTCATCGCCAATATCGATAATGCCTTGCGTACCCTGACCGGACAGCAGATCGGCAGTGATCGGCCGTATCCGGCCAGGGACGTTCCCGACGCACTCCTGCGTCCCTGGGAGCGACAGCGGGCCGGGCGCATGATGCGGGTCAACCATGCGGGTGAGATCATGGCACAGGCTCTTTATACGGGTCAGGCGACGGGTACGAATGACCCTGCCCTGCGTGAGCAGTTACAGCAGGCCCGTATGGAGGAGGAGGATCACCTGCGCTGGTGTGAAACGCGTCTGCGGGAACTCAACAGTCGTCCAAGCCTGCTCGCCCCGCTCTGGTACAGCGCGGGCTGGAGCATGGGCTTTCTGGCTGCCCGTCGCGGGCGCGCCAGCAATCTCGGCTTGGTCGTCGCGGTGGAAAATCAGGTGGAAGAGCATCTCAACAGCCATTTGGATGAACTCCCCGCCGATGATGAGCGCAGCCGCGCCATTGTGGCGCAGATGCGGGACGACGAAGTCGGGCACGCCGAAAAAGCGGAGGCGCTGGGCGCCGGAAAACTCCCCATGCCGGTACGTATGGCTATGGGGGTTTTTTCCAAGGTCCTGACGCGGGGGGCGCTCTGGATTTGACGGTTTAGGAGAGGTCTTTGCTGGGTGTCCGGACTGGGCGCATGTTCAACTCCGTACCCGGCAGGTAAATGCGGTAGTGTCCGGCACGTACGGCCTCGGCCATGCTGCCAATGGTTTGCTTGCTGAGCAGACCGACCACCTCGGCCTTGAGTGGTTTCCATTGCGTGTGCACGGGGCAGGCCGTTTCATCGGCGCAAGCCTTGAGGCCGAGCACGCAGCCTTGACCAAAAGGCTGTCCTTCGACAATTTCCACCACTTCCAGGATATTCAGTTGCTCTGCGCCGGAACGCATAACAAAACCGCCGCCGCGCCCCTTGAAGGAGTCCAGCACCCCGCGTTTGGCGAGATCTTGCAGAATTTTCGCCAGATATTGGGCGGGAACGTGCAGATAATCGGAGATGTCCCGGCTCAGTACCGATTCTCCGGGCGGTTGGGCGGCCAGATAAATCAGTGCCTGCAAGGCATATTCGCTGGTTTTACTTAGTAGCATAACGGCATCCTCAGCCTTCTTCTCGAACTTCATAGTCATGGGTGATCACCGCGGTTTTGCCCAGCATGATGCTGGCCGAGCAATATTTTTCCGCAGACAGGCCGATGGCGTGGGCTACCCGCTTGGGGTCGAGCGCCTTGCCGGATATCACAAAATGCAGATGGATCTCGGTGAATACTTTAGGGTCTTGATCCGCGCGCCGGGCACTTATTTCCACGACACAGTCGCGGATATCTTGCCGGGATTTCTGGAGAATCATGACCACATCAATACTGGAGCAGCCGCCCAGACCCATCAACAGGAGTTCCATGGGGCGCGGCCCGAGATTGCGCCCGCCAATCTCAACGGAGCCGTCCATGACCAGGGCGTGACCACTATCGGCTTCAGCGACAAAGCTCATCTGCTCAGGACCCATCCACTGTACGCGTGCCTTCACGAACCACTCCCTATTCCCGGAAATCACAGATTCCCATTTAATGACAATCAACTAGCCGTGTAAACCGCGTTTAATCAAAAAAACAGACGTTCCAGCGCCTCTCCCGGCTGTGCGGCGCGCATAAACGCTTCGCCGACGAGAAAAGCACCCACCCCCGCTGCGCGCAACGCCGCCACATCTTCACGGCAGTGAATGCCGCTTTCGGTGACCACTATCCGTCCTTCGGGGATCTCCGACAGCAGTTGCAGCGTGGTTTCAATCGTGGTGACAAAGCGCCGCAGGTCCCGATTATTGATGCCGATCAGGGGCGTGCGCAACTTCAATGCCCGCTGTAACTCGGTCACATCATGCACCTCCACCAGTACCGCCAGATCGAGGCTCTGCGCGGTGGCTTCCAGTCCCTGTAGCTCGGCATCGCTCAGGGCCGCGACGATGAGCAGGATGGCATCGGCCCCGATGGCGCGTGCCTCCCAGACCTGATAGGGATCAATACAGAAATCCTTGCGCAATACCGGCAGTGTGCAGGCCTCGCGGGCGGCAGTCAGATAGAGGTCGGCACCCTGGAAATAGTGCGCATCGGTCAGGACCGACAGGCAGGCCGCCCCATGGGTCGCGTAATCCCGGGCAATGGTCACCGGGTTGAAGTCCTCGCGAATAACTCCCGCCGACGGCGACGCCTTCTTGATTTCGGCGATCACGGCGGCTTGTCCTCGGGTTATTTTGGCCTGAATGGCGCCGATGAAGTCACGGGGCGGAGCCGTCGTCAGGGCCACCGCCGATTGCAGCTCCGTGAGGCCCAGGCGAGCTTTGCGCCCAGCCAACTCTTCGCGTTTGCGGGCAATAATTTCTTTGAGTATGTCGGCCATCGTCTATCCCTGTGGAGTTTTACCCAGTAAGGCCTGCCACTTGTCCCAGGCGGCGCCGGATTCCAGCACGTCCCGTGCCAAAACCACACCAACGGCCATGTCGGGAACTACGTCTGCTGCATACAGGGCAGCTCCAGCGTTCAGCAGAACCACGTCGCGACGGGGTCCCGGCTGATTCCGTAGCACCTCCTCGGCCGCCGCCAGCGCCGCCGCCACACTGTCGATCTGTAAAGCGGCCAACGGTGCCCGCGCTATGCCAAAATCCTCCGGCTGAATCCGACTGCGGCTGATCACGCCGTCTTTTAACTCGGCGATATCCGTGGGTTCCGAAAGGCTGATTTCATCCAGACCATCGTGACCATGGACGACCAGCACATGGCGCGATCCCAGTTCACGCGAGGCTTCCGCCAGAGGAATCAGCCAGCGCTCGGCATAAACGCCGAGCACCTGATGCGGTGCTCCCGCCGGATTGCTCAGTGGTCCCATGAGGTTGAACAGGGTGCGGATGGCGAGTTCCTTGCGCGGGCCGACGGCGTGGCGCATGGCGCCATGGTGCGCCGGCGCGAAAAGGAAGCCGATGCCGATGCGCTCAATGCTTTTGGCGACATCTTCGGGGCTCATGTCCATGGGCAGACCGGCGGCTTCCAGCACATCGGCGCTGCCGCTGCGGCTGAGCATGGAACGGTTGCCGTGCTTGGCCACCCGTGCCCCGCCGGCCGCCGCCACCACGGCAGACACCGTCGATATGTTGAAGGTGCTCAGGGCATCGCCGCCGGTGCCACAGGTGTCCAGCAAGTGATCGGTGGAGACCTGTACGCGCGTCATGCAGGCGCGCAGGGCCTGGGTGGCACCGACCAGTTCCTCGACTCGCTGCCCTTTCATGCGCAGGCCCATGAGCAGGGCGCCGATTTGTGCGGGCGTCCAGTCCCCGGCCATGATGCCGGCGAAGACCGTTTCCGCCTCTGTGCGCGACAAGTCCTGCCCCGCCACGATTTGCTCCAGTATGTCCCGGACGATCATCGCGCGCCTCCTTGCAGAAAGTGTTGCAGCAAGGTCTTGCCGTGCTCGCTGAGAATGGATTCGGGGTGAAACTGTACACCCTCCACATCCAGGCTGCGGTGGCGCAAGCCCATGATTTCTCCTTCCGCGGTCCAGGCCGTCACCTCCAGCGCCTCGGGCAGTGAGTCGCGCTCGACGATCAGGGAGTGATAACGGGTGGCGGCGAAAGGGTCCGGCAAATCCCGGAATATCCCCTGGCCCTGGTGAAAAATGGGCGAGGTTTTGCCGTGCATCACCTGCGCCGCGCGGACGACCTTGCCGCCGAAGGCCTGGCCGATGGCCTGATGCCCGAGACAGACCCCCAGCAAAGGGATTTTCCCGGCGAAATGATGGATGACGTCCAGCGAGATGCCCGCTTCGTTGGGCGTGCAGGGTCCGGGGGAGATGCAGATGCGGCTGGGAGCCAGTTTTTCAATGGTCGCCACGTCGATGGCATCATTGCGCTCGACCCGCACTTCCGCCCCCAGTTCGCCGAAGTATTGCACCAGGTTGTAGGTGAAGCTGTCGTAGTTATCAATCATGAGCAACATGATCTGCCCTCCC
>JAKBXD010000070.1 GCA_021840785.1 Pseudomonadota bacterium | reverse complement strand
CCCAGTCCAAGACGGTATCTGGTAAATTAACGTTTAAGGTGACTCCAAAAGGGGAGCAACTTGACCGGGATTTTATCGCACCTACAGCATGGGTACAGTATCTCTTGCTGATGATTGTTCTGGTTTCCTTAATTGCTGGCGGTTGGCGCTGGCTGGACCACCCTGGCGAACGCCCGCAACTGGTTTTCACCATGATGTGGGAAATGATCAACTTCATGATTGTAGCCGCTGCTGTTGGCGTCACGCTGGAGCGCAAGCAAAGACGTGAAGAATTCCGCATTTTTCCGTCGCATCCTCTCCCTGCCGTCCTGCACTCAGGGCAGGACATTAGGGTACCCGTGCGTATTACTGACTTGTCCACGGGCGGCGCATCTCTTGCAGTTTCTGACTCAGATGGTGGTGCATTCAATTTCGCTGCGCACGAAAAACTCACCTTGTGGTTGGAAAGCGCGCATGAAAAAGGACGTGTTATATACGTGCCTGCCCGGGTTAAAAGCCATATTTCTGGAAAGATTGGCGTGCAATTCATGTACCAGAATACCCGTCAAAAAGCCGAGATTGTGGATTTGATATACGGTGATAGTGCGCAGCTGGAAAGTCGCCTGGAACAACGGCGTAAAAGGATCTCGTTTGGCTCCGCCTATCTGTACATCGCCAAGAAATCTGCCATTGGCCTCGTTCAAAATATCCAGTTCGCCTTGATTCAAGGAGTTTTGAGCGTATGGCATGGTGTCCATACCTTATTTGCGGTAAGTGCGCGTTCCTTGTGGACATTGGCTTTTACCAATCGTTCTGATCGTTGATAAAACCAGAAAGGAGCCGTAATTATGAAACGTAAATATATCGCCGCTTTATGCACTACAGGCATCGCCAGTCTGTGGTTGGGTGTCTTGCCAGCGGTTGCGCAAACGCAAGCGGTACCTGTATCGCTGCCCCTCACGGCACTCACTCAAGGCAAAAAGGTCGTGGTGCTTCATTCCGGGCATGATACGGCGCAGGTTACCTGGAAGGTGAAGCCCCATTGCAAGGCTGAAAATGCATCCTTGCAAATTCGTTATCTGACTAGCCCAGATACAACTGCGGGCACCCAGCTCATTGTCTCCGTTGCACATAAAATTGTCGGTGCAGTGCCATTGAATTCCAGGCTCCCCAGAGGAAGTTTTACCGTCTTGCTTGGACATCACCCTTTTTCTACCGGCGCTTATCCGATCCAGATTCGGGCGATTCCCGGAGATGCAGCCTCGTCTGCCAAAGCCACTACTGCGGGTGCCTGGACCCAGCTGGATTATAGTGCTTCTCAGATCCGTTACACACCTGAGCGCATTCCATGGAAGCATTTGAACTTTACTCATTTACCCATGATTCTCAGTGAGACAGCGCTGAAAGGGGTTTTGCCGTTGCCTGTGCAGTTCTACGGAGCGACCAATCCTGGGTTACTCAATGCAGCACAGGAGGCTGTGGCGGGGCTTGCACTGCGCACCAACAATTCACTGCATGTGGACGCGCAAATGGGTTCCCCTGTGCGGGCTTCCGCAAAAGGTACAAATTTGGGCGTATCGGTGGTGATTGGAGAGTCTTCAGAGTTGCCTCCGGGTCTTCAGCCGCAGAGCCCCATAACCGCACCGACCGTCTACCTGATGCACGATCCCGCCAATCCACTCGGTGTGATTCTGGTATTCACCGGCACGAACTCTGCGCAAGTATTGGAAGCAGCTCGTGCCTTTGCAATAAATCGTGAGCTTTTGCCCCTGGGGCATCGTTGGAATGTGACCGGTAGCGATCAAATTACCGGGATGTATTTCGGGCCAAAGAATGCGGCCTACCCCAATCAGGTGATCAGTCTGGGCGCTCTGCAAGGAATCCATTCGCCATTAAGCCATCCACATGGCACAGCAGTCATCAATTTCTGGATGCCAGGCGGCCTCTTTGCTTCGCGGCAAAGCAATTTAAAAATGAAATTAACCATGGCAACTGAACCTCTGCACACACCGGCTATTCATCCGCTCATTACCGTCATGGCCAACCATCACTGGATTTCCAACTGGAAACTCACGCCTGGCGTGGCAAACTATCAAACCACCATCCCCTTTTCTGCGCTGGTAGGCGGGGAGAACCATATTACTTTTGATATTGCCGGCGGTAAGGTAACAGTCTTCCCGAATTCAACCCTGGAGTTACCCAATACGCATCGATATGCCGTTCTGCCCAATCTCGGGCTCTTTGCGCACACGGGATTTCCGCTGGTAACGAATGGTGCCGGACGCGACCTGTCTGTATGGTACAGCGAGAGGGCGCTTACGAACTGGTCTGCGGGTTTGACCTTGTTCAGCAAGCTGGCACAAGCCGCCCACTCTCCGCTGCCAGATGCGCAGGCAACTTTTTCGAGGCCCACCCAAGGAAATGTCCTGGCTATCGGATCTGTGACGAACATGCCAGCCTCCTGGCTGGGTAAAAGTCCCATTCGCCTTCAGGATAACAGTATAGAGTGGCAGCTCGCGACTCGCCATGGTCAACAAAAGCCCTGGATGGGTGCCACCCACTCTCCAGCCTCCGCTTTTCTGATGGAATCCCATACCCCGTACCAGGGACATGTGGCAGTTACTTTTCTCACTACCAATCCGCAAAACCTGAAGTCAGCGGCTTGGGCCCTCACGTCCGCCGCCAGCTGGAATACATTACAAGGGGATCTTGCCTGGAAGAATACTCAGGGCATTTATCAATCCACGATGGTGGGCTCCCATTTTATGTATGGCAATCGTCATAGTGGTTGGTTCTGGATATTCCTTTTTTCTGTCAGACCGTGGCTGTGGGTGTTTACCGGAATGGCTGCTGTTCTGTTCGCGACTTTGACCGTATGGATTTTTACCGTGCGTAAAAAGGCGCAGTGGCGTGCCGAGGAGGCTCTATGAGAACAAACAACCGCAAAATATCCCGCATCCGCTATTGGGTCACGATGATGGTTGCCGGCAGCGTTCCACTGACAACCGCGAGTGCTTATGCGGCATCCTTGGCGGAACAAAGTCGAGGAACCGGAAATGTCCTGCAAACACAGCAAAGCAAACAAAGTAATGTGGTGAGTAATATCTACACCAAAAAAAACCATTCACTGGCGACCATCGGCACTGCAGAACAGAAAATATGGAACGCCATCAATAGTAATCACCTCCAGACAGCGCAGGCTCTGATTCATCAGACGGCTGCACAATATCCCGGGTGGAAACCACAGCCCACCATGGGTTTTGTGCTGCTGGAGAAAACCATCTGGGCAGAAATCCGCGTCGGTCAGACCGGTCTTGCCCGGGCCGACATGCAGCACTTGCAGGCACGTTATGGACAGGGGGCACTGGCGGCCAAAACGCATCTGTCTTTGGTCTCCATGCGTAACGTGCTCGAAGAAAACCGGCTCTGGCATCTTCTGGGTCAAGGACATCTGCAGGCCTTGCAGACCGCCATACAGCAGATCCAAAGAGAAGACCCCAATTTTCAGCCCCCTCCCAAAATGATGGCGATGATGCAGCAAGGGCTTGCTGGCCGAGAAGTCGGCACACTGGAACGTGCAAAGGCTTGGTCACAGATTGTGGCACTCCACGCGCAAACTCCCAGCGTGTTTACCCTGGCCTATTCCGGCAATCGCGAGGCATGGGCGGCAGCACTGGCAGCGACCGGGCATCCCCGCGAGGCCACACTGGTCTACATTTCACTACTGCAAAACAGTCAGCACGCTGCACAGGCGCAGGGATTATTGAATCAGGCGGCGAGCCAGTTGCCGCCTGAGGACATGCAAGTGCTCTATTCACGCGCCCAGGCGCAATTGCCCGATGATCAGCAGAATCTGGAACATCAGCATCTGCAGTACCTGCTGATGATGGCGGCACGCGCGCACAGCGCTCATCAGAATGCGCAAGCTGCAGCTCTCGTTGCGCCAGAGGCCGGGGCCATTGAGCATCTGCATAAAGCCTCCGATGCCCGACTCATGGGAGCCATAATGGGCTCCGATCATCATCCGCATGAAGCCCTGCAATGGTGGGTCAGAGCCGCACAGTGGTCGGGCAAGGCTGCTGACTGGCAGACGGTGGGAAACCTCGCCATGGCAGACAATGATGTTCCGATCGCCCGCGAAGCAATGGCGCATCTGCCAGCGGGCACCCCCGCATCGGAACATTTTCGTCGGCATAATGACATCATGGCAGCACTGCGCGATTACAAGAATCGGGATTATGCAGGCACGCTACAGCGCCTGCACGCTGCACAGCAGTTCGGACCGTTATCACCGGGCATGGAGACCATAAAAGCCTGGTCTTTGGTCCATACGCGACATTTCAAGGCCGCCAGCGCATTGTTTTCCACGCTGTATCAACAGCACCCGTCTTCCGGGAATGCCGTTGGCGTATTGATTGCCGACCAGCAGACACACGATCTCGCACACACCTATCGCCTCGCGACATCAACCAAGGGGCCTCTGGCATCCCATCTGCCCATGACGACCATGCGAAATCATCTGGCTGACATCAACAATATTCCCTGGCGCTTTATGCCGCCGGACCAGATCGTGCCACCACCTGTCCGTGAGAGTTACCTCGCCCTGGGCGGCTCTTGGGAGAACCGTGGTGGAAACGACAGCGGGATGACGCAGATGACCGAGTATCTGCCTTCTCTGCAGGCCCAGTGGGGCATCAATTGGCATATGGCTGCCTTTGCCCAGTTGTCCGCACCGGATCTATATGGCGGTCAGCCCTCCAGCGGACAGCTCCCCACCTTTGATGACGCATCTTCCGCTACAGGAAATGCGACTGGACACGTCTGGCAGACGCCCCAGTTCCTGTTTGGCGTAGACAATCGTGAACCCCATCACCACTGGCGCGCAGCATTAGGCTGGACATCACCTTCGGGTATCGGCGGCGGGACCGTCCAGGGCCTATTGCGCTACACCTTCATACCATCAAAGAGTGGCAGCAACTGGAGCGTACACCTCCTGCGCGATAGCGTGCGGCAGACGTTGCTGTCCTACAATGGTGTGCAGGAGAATATTCATGCCACCGTCGTCAACGGGCACAGCCTGAATATTCCCTATACATGGGGAGCAGCCATTCGCAATCAGTTGGGTACCAGCGGTTATCTGAGTGGTGGAAAATCTGGCTGGTCGTATATCGGCACATTGCATCTCAATACCATTACCGGTCAAAACATTCAGACCAATTATGGGGCCAGCACCTACCTCGCTGCGATGAAACCGGTATACATCGGTCCAGGTTGGTGGGTCACAGTAGGGCCATCGGTATATGCAGAAACCTATGCGCGAAACGCAGATTTCACCTCTCCTGGCTATGGCGGGTATTTCAGCCCGCAAATGATGGTCCAACCGTCCCTCAGTGCCAATGCCAGTCACTGGTGGCACGGCGGTGGAATCAATATCAGTGCAGCCATTGGCTATCAATGGCTGCACCAGGGAGGCGGGCCTTACCTCGGTTTCGGTCCATTGAGAAGTCAGGTGACATCCTCATTGGGGACTCAGGGACTGTCTTTAACGCCTTACGGCAGTTCCAGCGGGAGCAACATTGCCGGATCGGTCAATGTCGTACTGACCCAGCAGCTCAGTACCCATTGGTATCTCGATGCCGGGGCTTCCTATCAGGCGAATCCGGCTTTTCAACAAGCCCAGGCAGGGCTGGATATCCGTTATGTATTTGGAAAAAACCCCACATCCAAACGGACCTTCCTGCCCGCTCAGTATATTTCGGGGATGGGTCGGTATGAATAGTCTCTGCGAGACTGGAAAGGAGAAAGGTCATGCTTAAATGGAAGCATCCAATCGCTGCTGCCCAAGCCACTCCTACCGGGGTGCGTGCCTGGTTGCGATCACGGACGCGACAACTGGGGTGGGGATCTCTGGCCATGCTATTCGCTCTGGAAGGATGTGTCATGGCGCCGACTCGCGATGACTCCGCACCCAATCCCGCACCCTGGCATCAGCTCTGGAACAGCTATCAAGCCAAGTTTATTGATCCGCAAGGACGGGTCATTGACTGGGATGATGGCGGGATCACCACTTCGGAAGGTCAGTCCTATGCGTTATTTTTTGCGCTGGTGGCGAATAACCCTCCGTTGTTTCAGAAAATACTGTCCTGGACCCAAAACAATCTTGCGCAAGGAAGCCTTGCCGCGCACCTGCCCGCGTGGCGATGGGGCGAACGGGCCGACAAAACCTGGGGCGTACTGGATACCAACTCCGCATCCGATGCCGATTTATGGATCGCCTATACGCTGATTCAAGCAGGACGGTTATGGGACCGGAACCGTTACACGGCAATGGGGACACTTCTGGCTGAGCGGATTGACCAAAAGGAAGTGGTCAATCTCAAAGGCATGGGACCGATGCTGATACCTGGCAACCAGGGGTTTCACATAGCGCCACACACATACGTCTTCAACCCCAGCTATCTGCCTTTACCAGTTGTAGAAGGGTTGGCTCATGCCTTGCCGCATGGCCCCTGGCGCTCGATGGCCGCGCACTTGCCTGGGTTCATCAAAGCCACCAGCCCGCACGGGTTTGCGCCTGATTGGGTGGCCTATTCACCGCAACAGGGATATCACGCAGCACCGCAAGGCTTGAATGGGAGTTATAACGCCATTCGGGTGTATCTCTGGGCTGGCATGAGCAATCCAGCGAGTCCCGGAGCAGGACGGATTATGGAGAGCCTTTCCGGTATGAGCAACTATCTGAAAACCCATCTGCTGCCTCCAGTCAGTGAAGACTGGCAAACGGGAAAGGCAACAGGCACGGGTCCAGCCGGTTTTTCTGCAGCACTCATTCCCTATTTGATGCAAAAAGGGATGAAACCAGAAGTGCATAATCAATGGCTCAGACTGAGTGCTGATTATGATCTGGCCAATGGCCTTTATGGAAAAATACCCCATTACTATGATCAAAATTTGGCACTGTTCGCTTTGGGATTTGTGTATCACACCATTCGGTTTAATCAAAATGGCGAATTAAAGCCTATATGGTCGCGCTGAAATCTATGATAGCCCGCATGTAAGGAGGGAATAATGGCAACGATGAGGCAAACAAACAAAACTGCGATGAGAAAAAATGATTCTTCTCGTAGAACGGGTAAACACGGAAATGCGCTCAGGATAGAAGCGGTATATCCTGGGATATTGGCTCCACAGTATAACTATCAGAGGAAAGGATGGGAGACCACCCTCGCTACACTAACAGGCGGAAAACAGCAACCAGTTAACAACAAAATAAACTCCAGCTGTGTAGAACTGTTGTGGAAGCCCAGCGTAGAAGATATGCCGCAGTCGCTCACTAGCGCCAGCCCGGTTGTCAGCGAGGATGACTATCACCAATTCTATATGCTCATTAGATCAGTATTTCACAATGGCATGCGGCCTGATATCAGGGCCGAACAAGTCTTTAACGAGTTCTGTCGAAGGCTGCTAACCAAAATAGATCAATTTAAATGGTCAAGTCTTATTGGATTCTCTGATCATGAGAAACGGAAACACCTAGTGCACAATGCTGTCAGCTCGCCTCCCATGAATTCATCGGTGATCTCTGTAATCAGTGAAGCTCTACCAAGAGAACCCAGAATATATCAGGTATCCAGTCCTACTACACCGATGATATTACGGATGCTGAGTGACCACATCCAGGAGGTGGCAGTACTTCCCGTTCGTCTGGATCATTACCGAGCGATGTGGATCATCGGAAGCGACCAACCTGGTTATTTGGTTCAATTTGGTCTTAAGCATTTGAGCGTAGCACCCAAGATGCTGGAGTTGTTGGTCACCACGAAAGAACACGCACAACGGGATCCTTTGACCGGTCTGCCAAATCGATCATTTCTTGGCCCGCGCTTAACAGAAGCTAGAGCGCGCGGCATTAGAAAAAAGAACTTGGTCGCAGTAGGCGTTCTTGATTTGGACGGTTTTAAAGCCGTAAATGATATATTTGGACACCACGCGGGGGATTCGATATTGCGAGAGATCTCCTCACGTTGGAAGAAGGTTTTGCGATCATCTGATGCACTGATTCGCCTGGGTGGTGACGAATTTGTCATGCTCATAGAAGATCTTTGTAACTATGACGAACTCGATAACATCCTAACAAGAATAAAAGATGAAACGAAAAAACCATTTATTCATAATAATCGCCTGATGCATATTGGAGTAAGTATGGGCATCACCATCTTCCCTTTTGACGAAGGCGCAAATGACATGCTGATACATCATGCAGATCAGGCGCTTTATGTGGCAAAATCCACAAAGAAAACGAGGCAGGAATTTTATTGTCTGTATAGCGAAAAGCACAGGAGATCAGCATCATGAAGAATCATATTGAACCGTCAATAGAGCTAGATAATGCATCCCGGAAGGGAACAATTGGGCACCATGAAAAGATTAGCCACGCACCGTCCCTGCACCAAATACAGGGGGGTATGATGTAAATACGGAGTTATTAAAGCTCTGTTTTAAGCTAGAAAATGCACGACGAGACTTGGCAAACGGGCATCATGCGGCAGCTGAGGCAGCTCTCGCCAGCTTGGTTCTCCAGTTGACCGGAATTGTCAAAATGAACACATCAACTGATTATAATAGAATATGATCGTTTGTATATTCCGCCTTAATTTCTCAAGCGGGATTTTACACATCCATCGCATACCATTAGCGCTATGACAAAATAGGAGGTTACAATGCGTACTATTACGCTTCCTGAAACACTAACTTTAGGTGCATTTCATATGGCCCTAGTTGCGAGCACAAACAAGGAAAGCAGCTCATTGATAGTCGATGGATTACGGGAGCTCACAACAGGATTAAATGTACTGATTGGTGACTTTTCACCTGAAATTAAATTTTTTAACGCAAAGGCCGTGGCAAGAGATCTTTTAGACATGGAGCATCTATTGCTTCTTATGCTCGAAGACGCGCGCATTGAAGGACAGGGAATCGACAAGCAATGTGCGGTAAGTCAGCTATTGGACAACCTCACTGGCTTACGTTGGGAAGTCACTAAGCGGGCTGCTTCACAAAAAGCCACGATAAAGTGTTTTATGAATACTTCCGCCGATAACAAGTTTACCCAGGACAAATGGACTGGCAAGCATTGACTAACAAACAACCATGCCTGACGTATGGTTGAACCGCCCCGGGTTTCGTGGAGGCCATTTGGTTTAAGTGCAGGCCGTTAATTCGGTCTGTTCGGCGAGTTGCCGATAGTAGTTTGCCTCAGCTTCTGCCGGAGGGATATAGCCGATGGGTTCGAGCAGCCTGACATGGTTGAACCACGCCACCCATTCGAGGGTCGCCAGTTCCACCGCTTCCCGTGTCCTCCACGGGCCGCGCCTGTGAATCAGTTCCGCCTTGTACAGCCCATTGATCGTCTCGGCCAGGGCGTTGTCATAGCTGTCGCCCTTGCTGCCCACGGAGGGTTCAACACCTGCTTCGGCGAGACGCTCGCTGTAGCGGATGCTGACGTACTGCGAGCCCCGGTCTGAGTGATGCACGAGGCTGCCATCGCATTCGGGCTGACGGGCGTAGAGCGCCTGCTCCAGTGCGTCCAGCACGAAGTCCGTCGTCATGCTTCGACTCACTCGCCAGCCAACGATGCGCCGGGCGAACACGTCGATCACGAAGGCCACATACAGCCAGCCCTGCCAGGTCGAAACATAGGTGAAATCCGAGACCCAGAGCTGGTTCGGCCGATCCGCCTTGAACTGGCGGTTCACCCGATCCAGCGGGCACGGTTGTTTGGAGTCGGGTACCGTCGTGCGCACGCTTTTACCCCGCACCGCGCCGCGCAATCCTAGGCGGTTC
>JAKBXD010000069.1 GCA_021840785.1 Pseudomonadota bacterium | reverse complement strand
GCCTTGGATGTTCCATCTGTTTGCGGCTCCCGGGGTTGCCGCCAGTGCAGCATCTTACGAAACCGATCGCGCACAGTTCATCGGCCGTGGTCGTACCGTCGAGCATCCGCGCGTCTTCGATAGACTACAACAGACTACCTTATCGAATAGCGAGGGTCCCGTATTAGACCCCATTGTGGCCATCCGGCGTATGCTAACGCTTGGCGTAGACGAGTCCGCGACGGTGCAGATCATTTCCGGACTTGCCGATACCCGGGCGGCGGCCATCGCCCTGCTGGAGAAGTATAGCGATCGTCATCTGGTGGAACGTGCTTTTGAAATGGCCTGGTTCCAGAGCCAGGAGGTGCTCCGTCATCTGCGCGCCAGTGAAGCCGATGCCCAGGTGTACGGCCGCCTCGCCAATTCCGTGGTCTACGCCAGCGCCCTGCGCCGGGCCACGCCCAGCGTGATTGCCCGTAATCAGTTAGGGCAGTCCGGCCTGTGGCGCTTCGGGATATCGGGTGATTTGCCGATTGTGCTGCTGCGCGTCAGTCAATTAAACCGCCTTAATCTGGTAAAACAAATACTGCAAGCCCATGCCTATTGGCGACTGCAAGGACTGGCGGCCGATCTGGTGATCGTCAACGAAGATTTCACCAGTTACCGGGCCACGCTACAAGACCAGATTATGGGCTTGATTCACACAGGTCCGGAAGGACAAGTCATCGACAAACCCGGTGGCGTCTTTGTACGCCGCGCCGAAGAACTTTCCGAAGAGGATCGCGTGCTGTTCCAGACCGTCGCGCGCATTATCCTCACCGACAGCACCGACTCCCTGCTGGAGCATGTGGAACGGCGGGTATCCGGGGATCGCTTCCCTGCTCCGCTGAACCCGCGGCCACCCCCCGCCACCGAGATCATACAGCCGCTGCTTCCGCGTGAACGTATTTTTTTCAACGGATTGGGTGGATTCACGACCGATGGACGTGAATACGTCATCAGTCTGGAGCCGGGCCAAAGTACGCCCGCCCCTTGGGTCAATGTGATTGCCAGTCCGCATATCGGCACCGTCATCAGCGAGAGCGGCGGCGCCTATACCTGGGTCGAAAACGCCCATGAATTCCGTCTGACCACATGGCACAACGATCCCCTGAGTGATAGTAGCGGCGAAGCCCTGTATATCCGCGACGAAGACACGGGGGCGTTTTGGTCCCCCTCTCCACTACCCGCCTGCGGTCAGTCCGGATATGTATGCCGCCACGGATTTGGATACACCGTTTTTGAACATTACGAGTCGGGGATCTCTTCAGAAATGACCACCTACGTCGCGATGGAGGCGCCGGTGAAATTCGTGGTGGTCAAACTGCGTAACCATTCCAAGCGCCCGCGGCGGCTTTCGCTGACGGCATACTGGGAACTGGTGCTCGGCGAGTGGCGCCATGCCAATATGATGCATATCGTCACCGAAAGCGATCTGCGCAACGGTGCGCTGTATGCCCACAATGACTATGGCCGCGAATGCGGGCATCGGGTCGTTTTCGTTCAGACCAGTGAACAGGAGCGTACAATCACCGGCAACCGCAGCGAGTTTATCGGCCGTAATGGTACGCTTGCCAGGCCTGCGGCACTGTATCGCAACCGTTTATCAGGTAAAACAGGGGCGGGCCTTGATCCCTGCGCCGCCATACAAACGCCGATTCATCTGGCTGAAGGCACGGAGTGCGAGATCGTGTTTGTTTTTGGTACGGCAGCCAGTACCGACGAAGCGCAGCAATATATAGACCGCTTCGCCGGTAGGGAGCGTGCGCGGCAAGCTTTGGCAGGGGTACGGGAATACTGGAACCGGACCTTAGGTACGATATATGTGGAAACCCCGGATCCTGCACTGAACGTATTAGCGAACGGCTGGCTGATTTACCAGACCATCTCCAGCAGACTCTGGGGCCGCAGCGGCTATTACCAGTCGGGCGGGGCTTATGGTTTCCGCGATCAATTACAAGACAGCATGGCGCTGATTCACACCACACCATGGCTGGCCCGGGAGCAACTAATTCGTTGTGCAGAGCGCCAATTCCATCAGGGGGATGTCCAGCACTGGTGGCATCCGCCCCACGGCCAAGGGGTGCGCACCCATATTTCGGATGACTATCTCTGGTTACCCTATGCCACCTGTCGTTTTGTGACGGCCACCGGCGATAGTGGCGTGCTCGACGAAACCATTCATTTTCTCGAAGGCCGCGAGCTGAATCCCGAGGAAGAGTCTTACTACGATCAGCCCCAGCAATCTGCCGAATCCTCCAGCCTCTATGATCATTGCGTGCGGGCGCTCAAAAACGGCTTGCGATTTGGTGCCCATGGCTTGCCGCTGATGGGCTGTGGCGACTGGAATGACGGGATGAATCTGGTCGGTCACGAGGGTCGGGGTGAGAGCGTCTGGCTGGCCTGGTTCCTGATTCAGAATCTGCGGCAGTTTGCCGGGCTCGCGCGCAGCCGGGGGGACAGCGCTATCGTTGATCTTTGTCTGCAACAGGCCGCCGTATTACAGGAGAACGTAGAAAAGAATGCCTGGGACGGTGCCTGGTATCGGCGGGCTTATTTTGATGACGGTACGCCCCTTGGTTCTGCTGCGAATGACGAATGCCAAATAGATTCCATCAGCCAGAGTTGGGCCGTCCTTTCCGGTGCGGGTGATCCCTTGCGGGCCCAACAGGCCATGGCGGCGGTGGACAAACATCTGGTGAGTCGCGATGCACAGCTTATCCGGCTGCTTAACCCACCCTTCGACCGGTCAGCACTCGAACCCGGCTATATCAAAGGCTATGTGCCCGGTGTGCGCGAAAACGGTGGGCAATATACCCATGCCGCGGTCTGGACCACCATGGCTTTTGCCCAGATGGGTGACAAAGTGCGGGCCTGGGAATTATTCAACATGCTCATCCCGGTCCATCACGGAAGTAGCGCAGAGTCTATCGCCCGCTATAAGGTAGAACCCTACGTTATCTGCGCCGATATTTATGGCGCCGCACCACACGTCGGGCGTGGTGGCTGGACCTGGTACACCGGCGCAGCGGGCTGGATGTATCGATTAACGATCGAAACCTTGCTGGGCCTATCGCTTGAGGTCGATCACCTGCGCATCACGCCCCGCGTCCCGGCGGACTGGAAATCCTACAAGGTCCACTACCGCTACCGCGACACGCTGTATCATATCACCGTCCATGCTGATAGCACCGCATCAGCGCGGGTAGTGCGCATTACCCTGGATGACACTGAATTGCCGCAAGACAGGATTCCGCTCATGGATGACCACCGCGAGCACGATGTCGATGTCTACCTCGACTAAATAAATGTTTGGGAAACTTATCGCCATCCGCTTTAGGAGGAACGGTGTACCATGATTGCATTTCTCTGGATTTGCTGTTCGTAATCTAACAAGCCGGGCTTTGCGGGTTATTGCCCGGAATACAGCGTTAGCCACTTTTGTTCTCGCGGGGTCGCAAGCCTGCATAGAAATGGTCTTCATCACCATTTTCCGCAGACCAGACTTCGCCCGACGGGGCTACGATATCTCCGTGAATGGTGACGGTACCTTTCATATATCCAAACATACTATTCAGCGTTTCATCGGTGATAGGCACCGTTTTGACAGGCGGTTTACCGCGCTTACTGATCACCCCTCCCCCTCATCCCCATCCTCGCCCGCATGCCGCTCGCCCTTCAGGGCGATACTCAGGTTCTTCAGCTTGCGATAGAGATGCGTGCGCTCCAGCCCCACCACTTCCGCCGTCCGCGCGATATTCCAGTCATTACGGGCCAAATGATATTCGAGGAAGGCGCGCTCAAAACGCTCCCGAGCGCGCTTCAGGGTACCGCCAAAATCTTCCCCGTCGAAATTACTGTTGACGAGGACGAGGCGATTATCCAGTCCCAACGCGCCCTCCACCTCTTCCGCACTGACCTCCGGCCCTTCCGCCAGAATCAGCAAGCGCTCCACCAGATTCTGCAATTCGCGGACGTTGCCCGGCCAGGGATAATGGTGCAGCACATCCAGGGTTTCCGGAGCAAAGTGACGCGCCGCCAAGCCATCGCGGGCGCCATAAAAGCGTACAAACTCTTCTATCAGCGCCGGGATATCCGCACTCCGCGCGGACAGCGGCGGCACCTTCAGGGGCAGGGCACTGAGCCGGTAGTAGAGATCGCTGCGAAACTGCCCGCTCTGCACTGCCAGTGCCAAATCCTGTGCGCTGCCGGCGATCACCCGTACATCCACGGGCACGGGCGTCGTCCCACCCACCCGGATGATGCGCCGCTCCTGCAAGGCCGAGAACAACCGCGCCTGGGTTTCCAGGTCCATATCGGCAATTTCGTCGATGAAGAGCGTGCCGCCATGGGCCACTTCCAGACGCCCGCGGGTTAGTTTGCCATGATCTTCATTGCCGAAGAGCTCGATGGCGACATTGGGGCGAGCGATGGCGGCGGCCCGCAGATCCACGAAAGGCCCCTGTGCCCGTCGGCTTTGCCGGTGCAGATAACGCGCGGCCACTTCCTTACCGCTACCCGGCTCGCCCAGCAGCAACGCCCAGGAATCCACCGCTGCCACCCGCTGCAACTGCTCGCGAAATTGGCGGATCGCCGGACTCTCGCCGCTCGGCCGCTCTACCCAGCCGGCCTGCGCGCGCAAGTCGCGGTTCTCGCGCTGCAAGCGACTGGATTCCAGGGCATGGGTGACGGTAAGCAGGGTCTTGTCCAGCGACAGCGGCTTTTCGATAAAGTCATAAGCGCCCAGCTTGGTCGCCTGCACCGCCGTTTCGATGGTGGCGTGCCCGGACATCATTACCACCGGCTGCTCCAGACCCGCTTCGGCCCAGCGCCGCAAGAGGCTGACGCCGTCCTCACCCGGCATCCAGATATCGAGAAGGACGAGGTCCACCATCTGATCGCGCAGCAGCACTTCGGCGGCTTCCGCACTCCCCGCGGTTTGCACGTTGTAGCCTTCATCCTCCAGAATTTCTGCCAGTGTCGCGCAGATATCGGGTTCGTCATCCACCACCAGAATATTCAATCGTGCCTCTTCCATGCCGCCTCCTGAACGCTTGCTTCAACCCAACGGAAAATCAATAACGATACGTGCCCCGCCCTGCAACCCCTGATTATCCGCAACAATCTGTCCGCCATGCTCCTCAACGATACGCCGGACGATGGCGAGACCCAGCCCCGAACCCTTCACCTTGCTGGTGACATAGGGCTCAAAAACCCGCGCCAGCAACTGGGCCGGGAAACCGGGGCCGTCGTCCAACACACTCAACTCTAGCATCTTTGCCGGGTCGGAGTCGGTCAGGCGGGTGCGAATCAGGATATGTTTACCTTCCGGAGTTTCTGAATCCCCCTGCAGGGCATCCATGGCGTTGCGCAGGAGATTATTGAGAATCTGGCGCAGCCGATGCACATCCGCCCGCAGGAGGGGCAGGCCCGCACCCAACTCGGCCCGAATCTCCACGCCATTCTCTTGCCCGCGATACAGATCGAGCACATCCAGAATCAGCGTGTTCAGGTCGAGAAGGCGCAACTCCAGTTGCGGCTGCCGGGCGTACTCCGAGAAGGCGTCCACCATCACCTTGAGGGCATCCACCTGATGGATAATAGTGCGGGTGGCACGATCCAGGGTCTCGCCTTCATCGCCAAGACGTTCCAGATATTTGCGCCGCAACCGCTCGGCGGAGAGTTGAATGGGGGTGAGCGGGTTCTTGATCTCGTGGGCCAGGCGCCGCGCCACCTCGCTCCAGGCGGCGCTACGCTGGGCGGCGACCAGCGTACTGATATCATCAAAAACCAGTACGAAACCCCGACTACCGGCATCATCCGCAAAGTGTGCGCCATGCACGATAATGGTCTGTGGCCCGTCGGAGCGCTCGATCTGCAACTCTTTTTGCATTCCGTTACGAGGGTGTTCCACCCAGTCCGCCACCAGCGTCCACAGGGGCTCCAGCGCGGTGCCATCATGCAATATATCCAGGGCGCTGCCCCTGGGCAAATCTTCCTGGAGAATATGGGTCGCCGCGGCGTTGACCTCAGCCAAATGGTTTTCGCCATCAAAGGTCAGGATGCCGCTGGAAATCTGTCCGAGCACGGTCTCCAGATACAGCCGCCGCTGCTCCGCCTGCTCCTGCGCCGCCGCCGCCTGCTGCTTGGCCCGCGCCAGTTGCCGGGTCATATTGTTGAACGAATGTATCAGGACACCCAACTCGTCGTGACTCGCCACCGTCTGCAAGGGAATAAACTCACCGCGCGCCACCGCCTGGGTGCCCGCCGCCAGTCGTGCGATAGGTGCCGTCAGTCGGCGCGCCAGGTGCAAGCCTATCCATACCGCCGACAATACGGCCAGCAGCAAGGCCACCGCCAGGCTGAGCTGAAAGGCCGTCTTCATCGGTTCGCGCATCAGCATCAACTGGTGGTAGCGGGTATAAGCCACCTGCACCGCATCTGCCGCCTGCGTCAACTGCTCGGGGATAGGCTGCTCCACATAAAGAATATGACCGCCCTGTCCCAGATGCGGACTCAGTACCGGGATCAGCACCTTCACCAGCAAAGCGCCGTTGGCCTCCGGCTCAATAGAGGCGGTCGGGTGGTTCTCTTCCATGGCGAGGATTTCCCGGCGCGGCAGGCGCGGTGCCAGACTCAGGTTATCGCTGCTGGTGGCGATAATCCGGTTATCGCCGGAAAAGAGCGTGACGCTGCCCAGATGATACTGATCGCGTAAGGCGATCACGGTGATTACGGCGTTGCTGTCAGACTCCCCCACCAGGGCCTGAGCGATGCTCTCTGCCGCCAGCAGGGTGGAATTGCGGTAACGGTCCACACCTGCCTTCGCCACGTTCAACGCCTGATCCAGCGCACTTTGCACCGCGCTGCTGAACCACGAGTCCACGCCCCGATTCAGATATTGCCAGGAAAAACCGAAGACGATGGCCGCCGGCAGAAAACTGAGCAGGGTAATAATCACCACCAGGCGGGTGGCCAACTGACTGCCCACTTCGCCGCGCCGTAGACGCAAGAGCAGCGCCACCACCGAAACCAGCACCAGAATGACCAGAAAGAGGACGATTCCTGCGGAAATCACCAGCATCGGCACAAAATAGTGGCTCAGCGGCCCTCCGGCGCTGGTGAAAAAGTTGACCCCCAGAAAGGCGACGATAGCCAGCAGGAGCAGGGCAGCGCCCCAGCGCGGTCCCACCCGCTGCCGCTCCGGGGTGGCGCCGGCGCTCAAGGCGCGCAGCCAGCTTCTTAGTGCGAAAGGGGCGCGCTGACGATCCATGGGGACTCCCGTTTCCAGTGACCCAGCAGAGCACGCAAACGCAACGGCAGGGGTAAGGCCCGAACGTCAATATATACCCGCACCGCCAACGCGTCGTCCTGGCTCATGCGGCCTTCTCCAGCAAGGCATAGTAAAAACCATCCATTGCGTCCTGACCGGGCAGACGTTGCCCCGTCAGCGGGTGCGCGGAACGGTGCGCATCAGAATGACGCTGGAGAAAGGCGATGATCTGTTCCTCGTTCTCCTCGGGCAGCACCGAGCAGGTGGCATAGAGCAGCCGACCGCCGGGGCGCAGACAAGGCCACAGACCTTCCAGCAAGCGCATCTGCTGTGCTACAGCCGCAGTCACATCATCCATTTGGCGGCGCAGACGGATATCAGGGTGGCGACGGATTACCCCGGTGCCGGTACAGGGCGCATCCAGGAGGATGGCGTCATAGAACTCGCCATTCCACCATGTGGCGCTTTCTGCGGCATCGGCCGCCTGCAAATGTACCGTACCGCCTTGTCTTTCCAGTGCCTCGCGCACCCGTTTCAGGCGTTCTGCGGAGCGGTCCAGGGCATCCAGGCGCGTCGCCCCCAGTGCCCACAGGTGGGCGGTCTTGCCGCCAGGAGCCGCACAGGCGTCGAGAATCCGTTCCCCCTCCTGGGGCGCGAGAATGTGGGCGGCCATTTGTGCCGCTCCGTCCTGCACCGCCACCCAACCGGCATCCCAGCCCGGCAGGATCGTTACCGGCACGCTGGCGGGCAAACACAATGCCGCCTCACTCCACGCCACGCCTTTCGCTTCAAGGCCTTGTTCTGCCAGCAATTGCCGATAGTCGCCGGGATCCACCCGTTGCGTATTCACGCGCAGCCAGAGGGGCGGCGCAGCGTTATTGGCCGCGGCAATGGCGGGCCAGTCTTGGGGATAGGCAGCGCGTAAACGCGCCGCCAGCCAGGCCGGATGCCCGAGGTCGCGATCGACCAGCGCCATATCCAAAACCCCCCGCTCACGCAGATAACGACGCAGAACGGCGTTTATCAGGCCGCGCGCCCAGGGCTTTTTCAGTGCCTCCGTCATCGCAACCCAATCATTGACTACGGCGAAGGCGGGCCGTTGCCCATGGCGCAACTCAAACAGAGCCAAACTGAGCAGGAAGCGTAAGTCGCTATCTTCCTCGCGCCAGTCTTTGCGCAACAGTTTTGCGGCCAGGGCCTGCACGGGCAGGTACTCGCGCAGCGTGCCCAGAACCAGCCATTGCACGGTCGCGCGATCGGCGCCTGTCAACGGTACCGGCAGCAGGGCGGCATCCACCGTCTGCCCACTATCCACGCCCTGCAACACGCCGATGGCCGTCTTGCGCACCGCCACACCCGATGTGCTTCTCCCCCCTTCAGTTTCTGGCCGCGTTTCCTTCATCCCAGTACTTCACCGATTTGCGGACGATAACCGCGGACGAAATCACTGCCACTGAGCGCACCCTTGCCTGCGGGTTGCACCGCCAGCAACTGCAATTGATCCTCGCCACAGGCCACCACTATCCCGTCTTTTCCCACGGCGCTGATAGTGCCGGGCGCCTGATCATCCCGGACAGCCAGTACCTGCGTCTGCCAGACCCGCAAGCCTTTGTCGCGAAAAAGGGTATGGGCGACCGGGCTGGGATTGAAAGCCCGCACCAGACGCTCCAGCGTCGCCGCGGGGAATCGCCAGTCGATGCGTGCCTCTTCCTTCTTCAGCTTGCGGGCATAGGTCGCGAGCGCGGGGTCCTGGGGCACGGGTTTGAGCCGATTCGCCCAGAGCCCGTCCAGAGCCCGGCGCAAGGCGACGCTGCCCAACCGCGCCAAACGGTCATGGAGGCTGGCCGCCGTGTCATCGGGCGCAATGGGCACGCGCTCCGCCCACAGCACCGGACCGGAGTCGAGCCCGGCTTCCATCTGCATGATGGCGACACCGCTTTCTTTGTCGCCCGCCGCGATGGCCCGGGCGATGGGCGCCGCGCCACGCCAGGCGGGCAGGAGACTGGCATGGACATTGATGGCGCCGCGCGTCGGCAGATCAAGAACCACCTGCGGCAAAATCTGTCCATAGGCCACGACGATCAGCAAATCCGGCGCCAGGCTCCGGAGCAGATCCAGAGCCTCGCCCGTTTTACACGATTCCGGCTGAAAAACGGGAATGCCTGCGGCCACAGCCTCCTGCTTCACCGGGCTGGCCTGCAACGCCCGCCCCCGGCCTGCCGGACGATCCGGCTGGGTAAATACGCCGACGACTTCTTCCGGCCCTTGCAGCAATTCGGCCAGAATGAGGCGCGCGAACTCCGGTGTCCCGGCAAAAACAATGCGCTGTTTTCTAGTCACCGAGCCGCACCCTTTTGTTCGCCTTACGGCGAATCAGGTTTTGCTTGAGGCGGGACAGATGATCGACAAAAAGGGTACCGTTGAGATGGTCAATCTCATGCTGCAGGCAAACCGCCAACAACCCATCGGCCTCCAATTCAATGGTCCTGCCCTGCACCGTGGTCGCGCGCACCGTCACTTTTTCGGCGCGCCGCACCGTCTCCACCACACCGGGTACCGACAGACAGCCTTCCTTCATCTCTTCTTCACCCATGCTCGCGATA
>JAKBXD010000068.1 GCA_021840785.1 Pseudomonadota bacterium | reverse complement strand
AGTGCTTTTTGCCAATGGCGCCAATAGAGAATATAAGCCCCGGCGATCCAGGAGGGTTCGATGCCGAGGTGGTGATGCAGAGCCCCGATTCTGCGCATGGACTCCCGCCACGGCCTATCCAGGCGGCTGACCAGAAGGCCTTTAGCGTGTTCCGCCTGCTTCTGGATCAGGGCATCCAGACGCGCGCTGGAGAAATCCCGGAATACGGCGGCGGTGGTGGGGTGACTGAGCAGATAGTCGTAAAAAGCGTGGGCAAGCGCGGGGGCGTCTTGATCCAGGACATCCCGGTAACGGTCGATGACCTGAAAGTCCAGCTCTTGTAGCCATACAAAATCGGGATGGGCGTCACTATTGTCAATAATCATTCAGGTATTCTTATACAATGTTTATTAATGGCTTATGCTCCTCTGCTTTTTTCATTCGATCAAGATCACTTCAACGTCATGCGAACAAGAAAATATAGTATGGACTGGCCAGCCCTGTGACAAAATCTCGCGCCACCGTTTTTGATAGGCCCTCAATTTCGAGAACGTACGCCCGGTGTTTCAGGGCTTCCCGATTCTCGAAACCCTCTCCATTTTTGAATCTGCAAAATGCATTGGTTTTGAGAACGTCCGCAGTCGTCACAGTGACGGCATGGCCCCTTGATGGGGGCAGTACCGTCAGTCCCCTTCAGAAGGCGGCGGCATGGGGCTTCCAGATTTGCCGGCAAGCGTCCATAAATCCCGCAGGGCCAGCCAATGGGCATAGCGCGTGCGGGGACTCCGATGCACAATGGTCCGCCAATAGAGCTTGACGTGTCGGTGTCCTACTTCGGTCATATTCCGCGCTCCCAGCGTCGCGCAAAAGGTCGCAAAAGCCAGTATCCTTGCCCTTTGCTGCCGCCGGTTATCCTTACCACCACGACGGACGTAGCCCACCGTCATCTGCTCTACTTCCGTGACGATTTTGTAGCTCATGCGCGCCCCCCGACGTAGGAGGACACCACATCCACGCGGTGATGGCCCAATTCTTCGCCGATCCGCAGGCGGGCGGCGTAATCCGCCGCCCGGGAGGCCACCATCCGTCCGGCCACAACCGGCGCGTCGTGTCCGGTCAACTGGCGATATCTTTCGCAGGCGTACGCCGCCCGCAGATCATGGAGGCCCTTGCCGGTCACGTCCCGAATGGTATTGCGGATCTGCTCCAAGGGCTTTTGCCATTGCCTCAGGCTCATGTTCTGGGGGATGAGATTGTGATGCGCTCCCTGGACCTGGCCAGCCTCGCGCAAGGCCGTGACCTGGCGCGGGCTGGTAATGGGTACGATCCGGGTTTGTCCGCCTTTGGTGCCCAGGGTGATGGTGACATGGCCATGCCGCTCTGCCTCCTGTAGCGCTCTTTTGGCATCGAGCAGGGCCGCCTCCTTGCTGCGCAGGCCCAGATGGCGGGCAAGGCTCGCCAGTGCCGCTCCGCGCGCATTTTGCGCGGCCAGCAAAGCGGAACGCGCGACCGCAAAGCGCTCGGGATCGAGACCTGCCGGCGCCTTCGTCCGCAGAAAAGACCGCCGACCAATGCCGCAGTCAGCCACGGCCTGCACCGGCTGCCATGGTGCCGGCGTAGCCCGCATGACGGTATTGGTGGCGGATACCAGATTGTGGGCGTAGGCCGCCGACATTTTGCCAGCCGCGACTTTTGCGGATAGCTCTCGGCCATAGGCCCGCACGAGATCCGGCGTCACTGTCGTCAGCGATCCAACACCGTGCGACTTGGCGTACGCCGCAAACTGCCGCCAGCGGGCCGAGACCGTCGCACTGCTCGCAAAACTCAGGTTTTTTTGCGCCACCTCCCGACTTAAAAACTGCCGACCTGCCTCTGCCAAGTCGCGGGTACCGATGCCAAAATTACGCGCCATAACTACCTCCTTCAATATAAAAAATGACACAGCAATGCCTCCGCAATAAAGCGGAAAAATGTTTTTGTTCCCGTGATTTTTTGGAAAAAACCACGGGAACAAAAACGTAACCGATAATTGTCGGTTACGAATCGTAGGATTAATTTTTTGGATTACATCGAGATATATAGAGACCAGCAATATTGCATCATAACGACACGTCCAGTCGCCGCCTGGCCCGCGGGCCCAGTGAAGGGCGTGTCGCTCGCTAAGCGACAGCATATCGGCAACTAGACCACCCCCACCGGACCCGCGAACCAGATAAGTGTTACACGCGCGAGACGCATCTCTCGGCAAGATTAGGGGGCTGCCCGAAAACTTATGGATCGCGAGGGCGGCGCGATTATCTCGATATTAGTTAGAGTGGCCAGAAAACCAACTAGCAGTGGGGGTCAGCCGTACGAGCACGCTGTTTTACAGCGGTGCCCGTCTGCGTCGTGGCCGGTCTCCGGGGGGTGCCGGGGCCAAAATCACGTGTTGTCACGCGCGATTTTGGCCGGCTGAGCCCGATAATACGGGGAGCTCAGCCGTCTGTCTCTTTCCTGGAGGCAAAGAGATAGACGTGCGGCTGACGTTAAACGTCTTGGCAAAACCCGCGCATGCTCCCAGCTCCCAGGGCTACGCCCGGTCGCGGTCGAATGCGCTCACATCGATTATGTGCGGTTTTGCCAACTTAGGTTGTTGTTGGATATAGGGCACAGACCACCCTGATCCACCAACATTAGCTTGGTTGATGTGGAGCATTTGCAAAGCCTTTCTGCAGGACCTTGCGCTCCTATTGCGTCGTCGTTTCCCATTCGACAGTTTGGCTCAATTAAAGCTCTGGGTGTAAGAGCTTTTAGTTTGCCGTGGCTTTTCCTGGTTGTCAATTCCGGCCTCATCGACAGATGCCGTATTCCATATTGGGGACTCCTTACACCGCATCCGTTCCGCACTGGTCGTCGCCATGAAATCCTCTCCCGCAATCGTCACTGTGACAAATCTTAAGACAGATCCACCCCCTGTAAAAAACCCCGGCAGCAGAACTGCGCGGGGGTTGTTGAGAGTTACTGAACAGACAACTGAACGTGCTTGCCTGTTCTCGCCAGCATGTCCACCAATGCGTCAATGGTGAATTTAATGGCCTTTTTGTTGATTACGTCGGAAACACGCGGACGTGTCACGCCAAGGATTTCCGCCGCTTCAGCTTGCTTGAGCTTCTTCGCTTCAATCCATCCTGCCAGCTCAGTCATCAGGGAATCCTTGATGGCCAGCTTTTCAGAGATGATGCGTTGCGATTCGGCCTTCAGCGCTGCCGCTTCTTCCGGTGCAAACCCCAAGTCAGCGAACACGTTGCCGCCGACAGGGGTAATGTGCACGGATTTGGTCTCGATGCTCATTTCTTACTCCTTTCCTGGATAACGGACTTGTAGCGAGTAGCCGTAATGTCCTTGTCGTGTTTGCTGGTTGAGGTCGTCTTCTTCTTGAAGCAGTGCAACACATAAACCGCTTCCGGAAACTTGGCGACGTACATCACGCGGAACCAACCATCGTCGAGATTGATGCGAATTTCTTTCGTTCCCGCGCCAACCCCGTCAAAGGGCTTCCAGTCATCGGGTTCAAGTCCTGCCTGAACCTGACTAAGCTGGTGTCCAGCCTCCTTGCGAGCATTAGGGGTGAAGATGTCGTCGTCCTTGATGTCTCGCAGCGAAGATCCTCGCCAGTCAATCGGTTTCTCGCTCATGCGTCCCCCTCACATCAGTGTATCAAATTTTGTACGCGATGCAAGGTAGAGGGTGTAAGCCCGGGAAACCCCCTCAGCCACCGGCTGCCGATGTGATCGCACGGCGGTGATATCATAGAAGCGGATTCTTCAGCACATGAGGGCCTGTATGCCACCATCTTCTTCTCCTGAAGCCGTTTCCCCGGCACCCCTGGTGCTCGCGGTTTTTGCCCATTGGCAGGCAGCCCCTGCTACGCAGGCCGCATTACTGGGGTTCCCGCCGCATCAGCTGGAGAGGCTCGAAGCCTATCGCGCTGGCCAACCCCTCCCGGACGTGCCGGATCTTACTGCGCGCGAGGCGCAGATATTGGCGATTCATCGGGCATTACGGCAGCTGTTTCCGCAGGATCGGGATCTGGCCTACTCCTGGATGGGCCAGCCGAATCATGCCTTTGATCAGCGCACCCCACTGGCGTTCGCGGAACAGAGGGGGTGGTCTGGTTTGAGGCAGGTACGGGCATACCTCGATAACCAGCTTCATTGTTGAGTATCTGTGCTGACCGCGAGCCGAACTGTAACGGCGCAATCGGTCCAACCGCCGCGATTTTCATGATTTCCCAAAAGGACTGTTTTGAGCGGCTGAAGCACCCCAAACACCGCGTTCTCAGGCATTCCAGGATCGAGTATCAAAAAACCACGGGTGGGGATGCCATTTTAGAGGGGATCTTCACCTGGATCCCGCCGCCAGGCCGGTAGAGCGCTGAGATCAATGTGGTCTGACCTCAGTGGCCGCGCGGGATCGCGCTGCAGGAGCAAGGCCTCTTCTCGTGCTTCTTCCAGTGCCTTGCGGTGAATAAAGTCCGCTAGCTGTACCAGCACACCCAGCCCAATCCCCGCCCCACACGCAGCGACCACAAACCAGACCACGCCGTTCATATCGATCATCCTTATCGGTTTTGAGAACCATATTTACAAACAACAGGTTAACTTTTCGCGCCGATGGCGCTAGCCCGGCAAAAATCTACAACACATTGATTAAAAATCAAAAACCACAAAATAGATAATTATCTATCCCATAGATAAAAGCAGATAATTTTCCGTATCTCTTTGAAAAACAAGTGTTCATTTTGTTAAGCTTCGGAGGCTATAGATGGCGTGAGCTGTGCCATGGGGTGGTTTCAGGTCGGCGACCCATCTTGGCATTACGGCGGTCTCACGCATGGTCGATGGCCCCATTACGGGAGTAAACTGTCATTCATGAAAGCTTGTAGACCGTCCATAGCGCTATATCAAGCGTTGATTGATGCCCATGTCTCCACGGAGACCGCAACCGCGGCTGCCCTGTCTATCGAGGAAGACATCAACTCGGTGACGGCCAACCTTGCTACTAGACAAGACATCCTGCAATCGCTACAAGCGCTAAAAGTGTCTTTTCCAAAATGGGATAACAAGCTGGCGGAGTTTGAAACCCAATGTGATGCTGGTATGGCTAGGATTGAGGCCAGGTTTAGGGTACAAAATATCTACCTCGCGATCATCGGCGTCCTTTTTGCGTCATCCAGCCCCATTTTTTCTCCCCTGATCAAGGCGGTCGGACGTCTGCTGGCATCGGCGTCATTTTGAATCGTGCGCCGCTGGCTGATGCCGACCGTTTAAGCGAATACCGCCCCATCCGGCCCGAGTAACTGGAATTGCCGCAGGCTCTCAGTGACGGGGCGCACAATGTGGGCGCTCAACAGCTCGTCACAGTGACACCCCGACAAGTCGATCCGCACCTCGATTTCCCGGAGCAGCCCTAGGGCAATGGCGTTTCCTCGCCCCTCGCGGGCCTTCTGGCAGGCGATCGCCAGTTGTTCGATAGAGGCAGCATCACTGATCTGGGATTCATCACCTTCACCCATCGACGGGCCGAGTTACGCACCATCTTGCTATTCACGCCCGTATCTGAGATTATTGGCCTGCACGCGCTACCTTTTTGTACCGTCGAGGCGTCCAAAACCTCGGCGGCGGGTCTCAATGTTCGACGGAGGCATTCATGACAGAAATTAGCAGAAACGAACTTTATCCATCTTTAAACCGCAAGAATTTTGGCCTAGAGATAATTACGAGCAGGTCATTTCTTCATTTGAGCCGATCACAACTCGCAGAAGCAGCAAAACTATCACATGACACTATTGCGCGAGCAGAAAAAGGTGATGAAAGTGTTACGGAAAATGCGTTGTCTGCTATCCAGAGAGCGCTTGAGGTCGATTACAAAATTGAATTCCCTGATGGGACTTCTAAAAGCGCTATCAGGATCAGAAATGTTGAACTTGATCAGTGTGCCGTATGCGCTGACCCTTCAATGCCAAGTATGACGCGCTTTATTGCGCCAGTATCTGTTGATTCTGAATTATATAGAACACATCCTTTGGGAGAACGTTGCTTCAAAATAAATGAATCAGAAACTTATCGTATTGTATTAAATAGAACACATGATGGATACGAGGCATCGGCTTTTGTCGGGGAAAGACAAGTTACTGTTACTCATTCTGTTTCTCGCCATATAGACTTGGGATTTGCTGAAAAATTTGGAGATTCCTATGTTGCTCAGCTTGTAGAGTGTGTTGAAGATGATATAAAAAATCGTCGCCTTAATTTTTGGGCAAAGATTGATGTAGGTGATACTTTAGAAGCGATTGATGACATCAAGATAGAGAACACAAAAGTTATAACCAACGGTAAACAATATAAAGTTACGAATATACTTCCAGGACGAACATTCATCATTTACGATGATACGAATCATAAATTCGTAGTGGATAATACAGATGAGAACTATTTTCTTAAGTTTAAGCCAGTAGTTGGGGTACGGTAAAGCAGGCCCGCCACCTGAGCGGCGGGGGCGGCTGTGTCTGTAACGAGCGTAAGCGAGGCGCATACTGCTTGCGGCGAAGTCGTGGAAGCCGAACAGTAATCTGTCAGTGTCCACATATTAACAGCATGTCACAGTGACTTGCCCGACAAACCGATCCGCGCCGCGATTTCCCGGAGCAGTCCCAGGGCAATGGCGTTGCCCTGCCCCTCGCGGGCCTTCTGGCAGGCGATCGCCAGTTGTTCGATCAGGGCGGTATCACTAAGCTGTGATTCATCACCCTCGCCCCAGACCGTGCCCCTATCCCGCGCCCGCTTCCACCGCATCCGTTCCGCACTGGTCGTTGCCATGAAATCCTCTCCCGCAATCGTCACTGTGACAAATCATAGGGCGGCCCCATCGCTCCGTCAAACAATGCAGCGTGACTCCCTCACGCAGAAGCCCCCGTAAAGGCCTCAAATTTGCCCTACAGCGCACGCAAAGGGCTCTGGCTATGGAAATCTATCTCAACTCTCCCCGGCTGAATGAAAATAAAGGGGGAGCCGCTGCCGTAGGCAGTGGGGGACAACGTCCCCGAAGGGGGTCGATCCGGCGAGCCGAAGGCGCGGACAGGGGGACCTGCAGGGTCCCCGCCGGGGATGTTCGCGCCCGGCGCCGGAGGCGGCAAACGGGCGCTCCTTTGTTGGGTTTTCCACCGCCGGGGGCGTTAAAAGCTTTTCTTAAAGTTAAAAACGCGCGCGCGCGTTACGGTTTCTGGAAGCCTTATGGTTATTGGCCTGCAAGGCCATTGCTGCAGGTGAAATGACGTGCTAATCCACAGGGGCGGAAAAGTTATCAACAATCGCTGGCAGTTATTTCTGTGAAGACCGAAGAACATCTCGAATTTGGGCAATGGCACCCTTTTGGGCCTTGGCGTAGAAGGTCACTGCATCATCTTCTTGATTGAATATCATACGGTAATCAGGAAATTTCTCAGACTCGGCCAACATTTTAACGGCCATACGAAAGTTCCTAATCGCGTCCCTGCTTCCACTTTTTTCGTAAAGAACCTTCGTGATCACACACCACTTCGATTGAGTGCCGCAGTGCTTCCTTGCCAATTCATAAAGTCGCCGATCAATCGGCTTGCGGATCCGGAAATAGTCCCGATTCAATGTCAAAACATGCATCGCCTTGACTGAGCGACAAAGCCAATCAGGTAGGCTAATCTCGACAGCTACCATCTTGTCATCCTTGTCACGCTCGATGACACGCCAGGAATCGATTAGCCCAAACCCTGCACGTTCGCGCTTGCCCGCCGTCTCGATGTTGGTTTCGATGCGAGTCCCACTGAGCCTCGCAAGCGCTTCCCCCATGAGGCGATATCCCTCTCCGCTCGTTTGCCTATTGGTAGTCACAAGAAAATCGTATGCAGTGAATCGAACGACTCTTCCAACATCTTCACGACCGCGGTTTATCGCTTCAACTAGCTGGCTGATACAGTAGATCCAGATGTCCTTGTCATGAATCGTGGCACACCCATCATGACCAGGCTTAATAGTAACTGTCACCCCTTTGCGCTCGTAGACACGGACACGCCTGTCTCCGGACTTCAGCGCAAAAATCGGATGTTCCATACTGGCGAGATCATCCTTTGGCGCAGCATCTAGGATGTCGGCCACAAAAAAATCACGCTGAACGTGTCGGTCAAAGTGAAGATGACTAGTCACGCCAAAACAGCTTCCAATCGGAGAGTACCCGCAGCTGATCGCACTTCCTTTTTACGGCCATGCCCAGGCAACGGTTTGTCTTCCACCACGACAAGTCCGGCCTCTGCAAGCAAGGCAACATCCCGTTTTACGGCGCTGCGATCACGGCCAAGGCATTCAGCAACCTCGGTAATGGATCGGGGTCGCTCCAGAACCACGCGCATGATGGCGAGCCGCGCAGTTGTGAGCACCTGTAGAAGATCTGCAGGGTCCTCAAAGCTGATCGTCTTCTCTTCCGTTACGAGTTTCCCCGCATCAGCCAAGCGAGCAATCCTTTTCCCACTCTTGAAAAACATCTTTTCGTCAGAAACATGCAGCAACATTGCCATCACCTCCTCAAAGCCATCCAATCAGCCTCGAAATCTGCTTCGGTCTCCTCGAAACTCACAAAATCGACGGGATGCATATCACCAAAATAGTGTCGGTGATGGTATCCATGCTGATTGTCGTAGCCCACAACTCGACCATTATCTACGGCGCATAGCTCATGATTGATGTACGCCAGGTTGTAACGACTTACATTGCCATCATCGTCAATCCACACCTCTCGGCGTAGCTGTCCATTCCCTCGCCGCTTTGAAATATGGTGAACTTCATCAACGAGCTTTCTATCAGACATGACTCAATATATCTTCTCTGGAAGAAAATAGATACTCACTTCCAAAGTCGCCACCACGGGCTCCTTTTAGCTACTGAATCACCGCCCCCATCGTGGGTGAGTAATTTGACTTGGCGTTGGGCATCCTCAAGCTGCTGGCGTAACCATAATTCTCTATCTTCTGCTTTCTTCTCTCTCTCCATCGCTACTTCTATCTGTAGGCGCAACGCGGCTATAACCTGATCCTTCGCCTGAGAAATAGCCCTTAACTCGCTGTCACTGATAGCATTTTCACCCGTCTTCTCCTGCTCTTCTGATGACACATTATGTGTCATCCTTATTTCTCCGAAAACCCTGATCAATTCGCTGGTGTCTATTTTCGGGTTTCCTAGATGGTCCCTATCAACGCTTATTTTTCCTTCATTTATGTAGTTTTTGTATAAATTCTGCCTAGCCAAACCAACAAGCCTTGCCGCTTCTGATACCGTCACTTTAGCCATGTCACCGCCTGTAACTTATCATGTCAAAAAATGACACTATACGATTACACCCACATCACCGCCACAGTTTCTCGAAGCGCACCGGGTTGGTGGCCGTGTAGCGCACCGTATGCTGGATGTTCCGGTGCCCCAGGTAGTCCTGAATGGGCCGGGTATCGGCGCCCTGGTCGGCCAGGGCGAAGCCGCAGGCGTGCCGGAGCATGTGGGGATGGGGTGGCAGGGCCAACCCCGCCAGCTCCCCATAGCCGCGCAGCAGCGCCCAGAAGGTCTTGCGCGACAGCGCCGTCCCCCGGGTACTCAGAAACAGCGCATGACGATCCAGGGCGGCTCCAGTGCCGCCTTCTTTCTTGCGCCACTGCCGCAGCCAGCGCTCCCGCTCGGCCATCCAGCCTTTCAGCAGGCGGATCTCCTCCGTCCGCAGCGGCTGGGTGGTGGACAGCCCGCCCTTGAGGCGCTGCACCTGGAGAATCTTGCTCTCCAGGTCCACCTGGTCCAGACGCATGGCGCAGGCCTCCGTCACCCGCAATCCGTGACGGAACATCAGGAGGATCAGGCAGCGGTCGCGCAGGCCGGTCCGGGGGTTGTCTTTCGTGGCCGCCAGCAGGCGATCCACCTCCAGGAGGGTGAGATGC
>JAKBXD010000067.1 GCA_021840785.1 Pseudomonadota bacterium | reverse complement strand
TGCAGATCGGCACCCGCATTACCCAGAACTTCGAGTTGCTGAAGGAGGTGGGACGGCAGCAGGAACTTCCCGTGCTGCTCAAGCGCGGTTTCGGCATTACCCTGGAAGAATCCCTCAATGCCGCCGAGTACCTGGCTTCGGAGGGAAATACCAAGGTGGTCTTCGGGCTGCGCGGCATGAAGACGAATCTGGGTGACCCGCACCGTAACTTCGTGGATTTCGCCCAGGTGCCGGTCGTGAAGCGGCTGACGAGGATGCCCGTCTGCATCGATCCGTCCCACTCCGTGGGCAGCCGCGATGCGGGGCCGGATGGCATCATGGATGTTTTTCATGTGACCGCGCAGGGCGTGGTGGCCGGTGCCAACATGATTCTGGTGGACTTCCACCCCGACCCGGCGACGGCGCTGGTGGATGGCCCGCAGGCCCTGCTGCTGAAAGAGCTCCCGTGGTTCCTGGAAGACGTGCGTCTGGCTCGGGAAACCTATGAAGAACGCAAGTTGCTGGCGACCGCGCAGACCCCTATTTAACCCGCATGCCCGGCTGCGCCCCGCTATCGGGAGAGAGCAGGAAGGGGCCGCCATCCGGCCCGCTGGCGGCAAGCACCATGCCCTCGGACAGGCCGAAACGCATCTTTCTGGGCGCCAGATTGGCGACCATCACGGTCAGCCTGCCGACCAGGCTGGTAGGATCGTAAGCGCTCTTGATGCCGGCAAAGACCGAGCGGGTGCCCTCGCCAATATCCAGGGTGAGGTGCAGTAGCTTGTCCGCGCCTTCCACGCTGTCCGCGGCAATAATCCGCGCAATGCGCAAATCCACCTTGCTGAAGTCGTCCATGCTGATAAAGGGGTTTTCTTCCTTGGCCTCAGCAGGTACGGGCGTGGGCACTGGGGCCGCCGCCATGCCGGAGGCTGTTGCGGGGCTTTCTGCAGGATTCTGGATCAAGGCGTCCACCTGGGTTTTTTCCATACGTTGTAAAAGATGGGTGTAGGGCTGGATCTGGTGATTGAGAAGCGGCTTGGTCAGGCCCGCCCAGTCCAATTCGCATTGCAGAAACTCCAGCGATTTACGCGATAGCTCCGGCAGCACGGGGCTGAGCAGGGTGATCAGCACCCGGAAGCCGTTCAGGGTGACGCTGGCGACACGGTGCAGCGCCTCGCGTTGGGCCGGATCTTTGGCCAAAGTCCAGGGTGCATTCTGGTCCACATAAGCATTGATCTGATCCGCCAGCGCCATGATGTCACGCATGGCCTTGCCATACTCCCGCCCGGCGTAGGCCTCACCGATGGCCTCCTGGGTCTGTAGCAGTCCATCATAAAAAGCCTGATCATCGTCCAGGGAGGCGGCCAGTCGGCCCGCAAAGCTGCGGTGGATGAAACCCGCCGCGCGGGAGGCCAGATTGACCACCTTGCCGACCAGGTCGCCATTGCCCTTGAGCAGGAAGTCTTCGAGATTGAGGTCGATATCTTCCACATGGCTGTTGAGCTTGGTGGCAATGTAGTAGCGCAGGAACTCGGGATTCAGATGCTGGAGATACTGCCCGGCGGTAATGGAGGTGCCGCGCGACTTGCTCATTTTGGCGCCGTTTACGGTCAGGTGCCCGTGGGCGAATATACCCGTCGGCAGCCGGTGTCCGGAGCCCTTGAGCATGGCCGGCCAGAACAGGCCGTGAAAATAAATGATGTCTTTGCCGATAAAATGGTAGATCTCGGCAGTGGAGTCCGCGCCCCAGTAATCGGCGAAATTGCGGCCGTGGGTCGCGCACCAGTGCTGGGTGGCGGCCATGTAGCCGGGCAGGGCGTCCAGCCAGACATAAAAGAACTTGCCGGGGGCATCGGGGATGGGAATGCCGAAGTAGGGGGCGTCGCGGCTGATGTCCCAGTCGGCCAGGCCGATACTGAACCATTCATCGAGCTTGTGGGCGACTTCTTCCTGCAGGGTGCCACTGTGAATCCACCGCCGGAGAAAGTCGCTGAAATCCCCGAGCTGAAAAAAGTAGTGCTCCGAGTTGCGGCGCTCGGGTACGGCGCCGGAGACCGCGGAAACGGGGTTGATAAGGTCGGTGGGGCTGTAGGTGGCGCCGCAGACCTCGCAGCTATCCCCATACTGATCCGCTGCGCCGCAGCGCGGGCAGGTGCCGCGAATGAAGCGGTCGGGCAGGAAAATGCCGGCGACGGGATCGTAGGCCTGTTCGATTTCGCGGACGTTGATGTAATCCGCTGCCCGCAGGGCACGATAGATACTCTGAGAAATTTCAAAGTTTTCCGGCGAGTGGGTGCTGTGATACAGATCGAACTGAATACCGAAGCCGGTGAAGTCGCGCAGATGATCGCCGTGCATGCGGGTGATGAGTTCTTCTGGCGTGATGCCCTCGCTCTGGGCACGGAGCATGATCGGCGTGCCATGGGCATCGTCGGCGCAGACATAGACGCAGTCGTGGCCCCGCAGGCGCTGATAGCGGGCCCAGATGTCCGTTTGGGTGTATTCCACCAAATGCCCGAGGTGAATGGGTCCGTTGGCATAGGGGAGGGCGCTGGTGATCAATATGCGTCGTTTTTTCATAGTGCTGATAAATTACAGGGGATAGGCGTATCAGGCAATGGCGTGTGGACCACTGGCAGGCCGCTTTCATCTATGGTATAAAGAGCGCCTTTTTTCAGGGAGATTAACCGATGTCCAGAGTATGCAAGGTGATGGGCAAGAAGCCCATGGCGGGGAATAATGTTTCCCACGCCCACAACAAGACCCGCCGCCGTTTTCTGCCCAATTTGCAGTACCACCGTTTCTGGGTGGAGAGCGAGAAACGGTGGGTGCGTATGCGGGTGAGCACCAAGGGCATTCGTACCATTGACAAGAAAGGGATTGACGTCGTTCTGGCTGACCTGCGCGCCGCCGGCGAAAAGATCTGAGGATTGAACCATGCGTGACAAGATTAAGCTCGTTTCCACGGCCGGTACCGGTCATTTCTACACCACCACCAAGAACAAGAAAACCAAGCCCGACAAGCTGGAAATGAAGAAATTCGATCCCAAGCTCCGGAAGCATGTGATGTATCGGGAAGACAAGATCAAGTAACACCCTTTTCGGTTTGCCTCCCGGTGTTTTGCCCTGAATCTTCGGGAGGGGCCAGACTATTCCTTTGCTCCGCCATCATTTTTTGCTAAATTACTAGCACTCATGATGGTTGAGTGCCAAGGATGATTTCTTCCGCCATGTTTTATCCCTTATCTGCGCCATGCAGCCGCTGCCCTCGCTCGTTGCACGGGGTGAGCCGCTCTGCGTATTTTGGCGGAGGTTGTAACGGTCATGGATGAACGCGCCCGTCACCTGCTCAAATCCCTCATCGAGCAGCATATCGCCAAAGGCGTGCCGGTCGGCAGTCGCCAGTTGGTCCGTGATGCCGGCCTCAATATCAGTCCCGCTACCGTGCGTAATGTCATGGCGGACCTGGAGGATGAGGGCTACCTGATCTCCCCCCACACTTCCGCCGGGCGCATCCCCACCCATGTCGGCTATCGTTTTTTTGTCGATGCACTGCTGCGGGTGGTACCGCTGTCGGCAGAGTCCCACCGCTTGCTGGTGCATCGTATCGGTTTTCGCGCTCCGGATACGGAGCAGGTCCTGCACGCCGCCACAGGCATTCTCTCTGAATTGACGCGCATGGCGGGTTTTGTGCGGGTGCCGCGGCGGGCAACCCGGATTTTGCGGCATGTGGACTTTATCGCACTGCATGAGCGCGAGGTGCTGGCCATCTTCGTCACCGACAAAGGAGATGTGGAGAATCGTCTGATCCGCACGGAGCATCCCTTTGGGGCGGCAGAACTGGCGCAGGCAGCCAATTTCTTCAATGCCACCTACGGCGGTCGACCACTGCAGGATGTCATCCACAATTTGCAGCGGGACCTGCAGCAATCCCGTCACGAAATGGACCGCATTCTGCGCAGCGCCATGGCGCTGGGCATGGAAATGCTGGAGGAAGATCAACAACGTATGCTCATCGAGGGCGAGTTCCAGTGGCTGGATATGCCGGAACTGGCGGGAAGTGAACGCTTGCGCGAGCTCCTGGCCGCGGTGCGACAGAAGCGCGATCTGGTGCATTTGCTGGATGAGAGTATGCGCGGTAGTGAAGTGCGTCTTTTTATCGGCGAAGAATCGGGCTATGCGCCGCTCAGTGATTGCAGTGTGGTATCGGCGCCCTACAGTGTCGATGGGGAGGTGGTTGGGGTGCTGGGGGTGATCGGACCGATGCGGATGCCCTACCAGCAAATCATTCCGCTGGTCGACGGCACGGCGCAGTTGCTCGGTCGCGCCCTGTCGCAATCCTGATACTGCCGGGTCTTGAAATACGCCAGCCCCTTCCCCATATCGTCTTGGACTCAAACTTTCAGGGATTGATTGCGCATGAATGAAGAAGAGAAGCAGGAGTTGCCGTCTACTGAAGCAGAATCTACCAGTGCAGATGTGGTGAACTGGGAAGAGAAGGCGGAAGGCTATCGCAACGATTATTTACGTGCCCTGGCGGATACCGAAAATTTGCGTAAGCGCCATGAAAAGCAGGTGGAGGACGCTCGCAATTATGCCGTGGATCGTTTTGCCCGCGAATTACTGCCGGTGATTGACAGTCTGGAGCTGGCACTGGCCAGCCCGGTGGAGGGTGCCGAGGGCATCGCGCAGTTGCGGCAGGGTTTAGAAAATACGTTGACGCTATTTGCGCAGGCCTTGGGAAAAGCGGGCATCGCCCCCATAGAAATGGGCGAAGGGCGTTTTGACCCCCACTTACATCAGGCGATTGCCATGGTGGAAACGGAGGGAGACGCGAACCGGGTTCTGGCGGTCCATCAGAAAGGTTATCTAATGCACGACCGCCTGTTGCGACCATCCATGGTTTCCGTTTCCAAAGCACCTAAAGCGGCAGAATGACACAACGCACACCAGACAGATTTTGCATATTCAGGAGATGATAAAATGGCAAAAGTAATAGGAATCGATTTGGGAACCACCAACTCCTGTGTCGCCGTGATGGAAGGCGATAAGGTCAAGGTGATCGAGAACAGCGAAGGCAAACGCACTACCCCGTCCATCGTCGCCATCACGGAAGAAGGCGAGGTGCTGGTCGGTGACGCGGCCAAGCGTCAGGCCGTCACCAATCCGGAAAATACTATTTACGAGGTCAAGCGTCTGATCGGTCGGAAATTTGACGATGCCGAGGTGCAGAAGGACCTCAAACATGTGCCCTACAAAGTCATCAAGGCCGACAACGGCGATGCCTGGGTGGAAGTGCGCGACAAAAAATATTCCGCGCAGCAGATTTCTGCCTTCATCCTGCAGAAGATGAAGAAGACGGCCGAAGATTATCTTGGCGAAAAGGTCAGTGAAGCGGTCATCACCGTGCCCGCTTACTTCAACGATGCGCAGCGGCAGGCGACCAAGGATGCGGGTCGTATCGCCGGTCTGGAGGTGAAACGCATTATTAATGAGCCGACCGCTGCGGCGCTGGCTTTTGGCGAGGACAAAAAGCCCGGTGACAGCAAAATTTCGGTGTATGACCTGGGTGGTGGCACCTTCGATATCTCCATTATCGAGATTGCCGAAATGGAGGGCGAGCATCAGTTTGAAGTGCTCTCCACCAACGGTGACACCTTCCTCGGCGGCGGCGACTTTGATAACCGGGTCATTAATTACCTGGCCGACTCCTTCAAGGCGGAATCAGGTATCGATCTGCGCGGTGATCGTCTGGCCATGCAGCGTCTGAAGGAAGCGGCCGAGAAGGCGAAAATCGAACTGTCTTCCGCACAGCAGACCGACGTCAACCTGCCCTTTATCACGGCGGATCAGAGCGGGCCGAAGCATCTGAACATGAAACTGACCCGTGCCAAGCTGGAGTCGTTGGTAGAAGACATTATCGACCGTAGCATGGCGCCGTGCCGGGTGGCTATGAAGGACGCCAATCTGGCAACGAATCAGATCACCGATGTGATTCTGGTGGGTGGTCAGAGCCGGATGCCCAAAGTGCAGGAGAAGGTCAAAGCCTTTTTCGGCCAGGATCCGCGTAAGGATGTGAATCCGGATGAGGCGGTGGCTATCGGTGCAGCCATTCAGGGCGCGGTGTTGTCCGGTGACAAGAAAGACGTGTTGCTGATGGACGTAACACCGTTGTCTCTTGGTATTGAGACCTTGGGCGGCGTGATGACCAAACTGATCGAGAAGAACACGACCATCCCGACCCGCAAGTCGCAGATTTTTTCGACGGCGGAAGACAATCAGTCGGCGGTGACGGTGCATGTGTTGCAGGGCGAACGTGAATTGGCGCGGGATAACAAGTCGTTGGCGCGTTTTGATCTGGCCGATATTCCCAACGCACCACGCGGCATGCCCCAGATCGAGGTGTCTTTCGACATCGATGCCAATGGTATTCTCCATGTGTCGGCCAAGGACAACCAGACCGGCAAAGAACAGTCCATTAAAATCACCGCAGGCTCCGGTTTGTCCGAGGAAGAAATCAAGCGGATGATTCAAGAGGCTGAGGCCCATGCGGCGGATGACAAGAAGGCGCGTGCGTTGATTGAAGCACGCAATGAGGCCGACGCCAGTATGCACGGTGCGCGTAAGGCGCTGGAGGAACATGCCGCGGCCCCCGAGCACGACAAAATCAAGGTGACGGAAGCCAGCGCGGCGGTGGAAGAAGCGATCAAGGGGGAGGATGTGGACGTCATTAAGGGCGCGGTAGCCACCCTGATGGCTGCCATGTCGGCTTTGTTGCAGAGTGCCGCCGCCAGTCAGGCGCAGGCGGAACCCGGTGCCGATGCGCAGAGCCACGGCAAGCCGGATGACGTGGTGGATGCCGAGTTCGAAGAAGTCGACAAGAAATAAAATCACCATCGGTTGCGAGGGGGCAGGATCTGTTATCCTGTCCCTTTGCCCGTTTCAGGGTTTCAGGAAAGAAGATGGCCACACGGGATTACTACGAAATATTGGAAGTTAACCGCACCGCAGATGACGGCGAGATCAAGAAATCTTACCGACGCCTGGCGATGCGCTATCACCCGGACCGCAATCCGGATGATGCCAGCGCTGAGGATCGCTTCAAGGAAATCAGCGCGGCCTATGAAGTGCTCTCCGATCCGGAAAAGCGGCAGGCTTACGACCGTTTTGGTCATGCCGGAGTCAATGGTGGCGGCGGTCGATCGGGTGCGGGCTTTGGCGGTTTCAGCGCTGGCGCTGGTTTCGGCGATGTCTTCAGCGATATCTTCGAACAGGCCTTTGGCGGTGGCGGCGCGCGCGGCCAGGATTCGGGACGGGGTGCTGATCTACGTTATGAACTCGAATTGACGCTGGAAGAAGCCGCACTTGGTAAAGAAGTTAGCATTCAGATTCCCAGTTCGGCGATTTGCGAAGTGTGTCATGGTAGCGGTGCCAAACCTGGCAGTGGCGTTGAAGATTGTAAGACCTGTGGGGGGCGTGGGCAGGTACGGATGGTGCAGGGTTTCTTCTCCGTCACGCGTCCCTGTCCGCAGTGTAACGGCAGCGGCAAGATCATCAAAGATCCATGCACGAGTTGTCATGGTCATGGCCGGGTGCGCAAGGATCGGGATTTGCAGGTGAAGGTGCCTGCCGGGGTGGATACGGGAGATCGTATTCGTCTAAGTGGCGAAGGCGAGGCGGGTGAACGGGGGGCAGCGCCGGGAGACCTGTACATTCAGGTGCGGGTCCTACCGCATGCGCTTTTTGTACGGGATGGCGACGATCTGCACTGTGCGGTACCCGTCAAATTTACGACGATGGCCATGGGTGGTGAACTGGAGGTGCCGACGCTGACCGGCCGCGCCAAAGTGCAAATTGCTCCGGGTACGCAGTCGGGTGCGGTGTTCCGCCTGCGTGGTAAAGGCATCAAGGGAGTGCGCAGCAAGCTCAATGGCGATCTGCATTGCCAGATCCAGGTGGAGGTGCCAGTGCACCTCTCCCCCCGGCAAAAAGAATTGCTGGAGGAGTTCGCCCAGGAAGGTGGCGATAGCGCCCAGCATCCCCAGCAGGAAAGCTGGTGGAATAAGGCCAAAGACTTCTTTGACCGGATGGGTCTTTAATGGCGGAAGCGTGGCGCGTTGGCGTTACGGCGGTGGCGGGCCGTATGGGACGGGCTTTGGTGCAGGCCATTGTCGCTCATCATCCTGAGTTGCAATTGGTGGCAGCCATAGGGCGCAGCGGGGCTGCCTATCTGGGGGAGGACGCCGGTCGTTTGGCGGGCATCCAGGCCTTGGGTCTGCCGGTTAGCGCGGATCTTGCAGGCGCCCTGGCGGATCTGGACGCGCTGATTGAGTTTGGTCCGGCAGAGGCCGCTCTGGCGCATGTCGCGGCCTGTGTGGTCGCAGCGAAACCGGTCGTGGTGGGCACCACGGGATTTTCCGTGACCCAGCGCGCGGAGTTGGAAAACGCCAGCCAATATATTCCATTGGTGCTTGCTCCTAATATGAGTGTCGGCGTCAACGTGTTGCTGGCCTTTTTGCCCGCCATCACCGCAGCCCTCGGCGAGGGCTACGATGTGGAGATTGTGGAGGCCCATCATCGTCACAAGATGGATGCACCTTCCGGTACCGCGCTGGCTCTGGGACGGGCGGTGGCGGTGGGGCGTGGCCAGCACCTGGATGATATCCAGTGTCTGGATCGCAATGGCGTCCCCGGCCCCCGGGTGGCCGGCAGTATCGGCTTTGCGACACTGCGTGGCGCGGACGTGGTTGGTGAACATACGGTGTGGATGGCGGGGGCCGGAGAGCGTCTGGAACTGACCCATCGCGCGGCCAGCCGACTGAATTTTGCCGAAGGGGCCTTGCGTGCCGCCAGTTGGCTGCGGGGCAGGGCGCCGGGCCTGTATGATATGCAGGATGTTCTTGGTCTGAAGGATTTTGCGGTCCTACAATGAAATACCATCTGATATACGAGGAGCATCATCATGCAATACGTCGTAGCGAACCGGGTTCCCGTCAAGGCGGAGTATCGTGCAGAGTTTGAGGAGCGTTTCCGGCGCCGGGCGGGCGAGGTGGATAAACAGCCGGGCTTCGTGCGTATGGAGATCCTGCGTCCGGTAAACGATGACGGTCTGTATGTGGTGCTGACTCATTGGGTCGATCAGGCGGCCTTCGAGGCATGGATGAAAAGTGCCGACTTCAAGACCGCGCACACCAATCCATTGCCCAAGGAGGCTTTTGGCGAGGGCGGTGGTATTGAGCGCCACGAGGTGATCATCAGTTCTGAAGGGTCGCGCTGAGGACGGAGAAAGTCATGACGGGATTGATGCGGGAACAGGTCGAACAGTCGTTGCGCGCGGTGCAGGACCCTTATCTGGGGAAAGATCTGGCGGCCGCGGGTGTCTTCAAGAGCGTTGATGGCACTGTCGTCAAACTGGAATTGCCTTACCCCAGTCTGGGGGTGGCCATCGGTTTGAGCGAGGAGGTGGCCCGACAAATCCAGAATGATCATGGCATCAGCGCGCAGGTCACCGTCGGGCACCGTATTCTTGCGCATCAGGTGCAGCGCGGCGTCAAGCTGATGGAAGGCATCAAAAACATCATTGCCGTTGCCTCCGGCAAGGGTGGGGTCGGTAAATCCACCACCGCCGTCAATCTGGCGCTGGCGCTGGCCAAGGAAGGCGCCAAAGTGGGCATGCTGGACGCCGACATCTACGGACCCAGTCAGCCGCGCATGCTGGGTATTTCCGGCAAACCGACCAGTAAAGATGGCAAAAAGATGGAGCCCATGGAGGGACACGGCATCAAGGCGATGTCCATCGGATTTCTCATCGACGACGAAACGCCCATGGTTTGGCGCGGCCCCATGGTCATGCAGGCGCTGGAGCAGTTGCTCTCGGATACCCGCTGGGGCGAGCTGGATTATCTGGTGGTGGACCTGCCGCCGGGTACCGGCGATACCCAGCTCACCCTGGCGCAGAAGGTACCGGTCTCCGGCGCGGTGATCGTCACGACGCCGCAGGACATTGCCTTGCTGGACGCCCGTAAGGGACTGAAGATGTTTGAGAAAGTGGGCGTGCCTATTCTTGGTATCATCGAGAATATGAGTTTTTATATCTGCCCGAAGTGCGGCAATGAGGATGATATTTTCGG
>JAKBXD010000066.1 GCA_021840785.1 Pseudomonadota bacterium | reverse complement strand
GCCATCAACACGTCGCCGTCCGGAAAACGAACGAAGTGGAGGGGGTGGCGCACGGCAGCCGCGCGGTGGTGCCGGATCGGGAGGGGAGGAGGTGCCTATGCGTCGCTTCCGTCTGGATGTGGGCGAAAGCCATGGTGCGCAAGTTAAAAATATCGTCGGCGCGATCGCCAATGAGGCTGGGATACCCAGCCGCAATATTCGCAAGGTACAGATTAACGCCGAGCATACCACTGTCGAGCTTCCCGCAGATATACAGTCGTCAGTTTTGCAGCATCTGCAAAAGGTCTGGGTTGCTGGACGGCCTTTGCAGATTGCTCCGACCGATGCGGGCGCGCCGATGGGACGTGCCCCTGCGAAGCCGCGCTCGGCTGCCCGTGAAGAGCCGCGGGTGCCGAGCAAGATGATACTCTCCGCCAAGCCGACAAAAAGTGAGTACAAATCCAAGGAGCGTGGCACTGGTGCAGTAAAGCGGAAGAAGCCTGTGCGCGGTAGCTGAATAAAAGAAAACCGGAATTGCGAAAGCCAGACCGGTAAAACTGCTTTTCCCCGCAGGGGGAACGGATGGCTCTGAGAGGGCCACCCGTTGGGCTTATTAAGCCCGGCGGACCTTCTCGGCCTGCAAACCCTTCGGACCACGAGTCACTTCAAAATTGACGCGCTCGCCTTCGGCCAGGGTCTTGAACCCCGTACCTTCAATAGCGGAGTGATGTACGAACACATCTTCCTTGCCATCTTCCGGCGTAATGAACCCAAACCCCTTGCTGTCATTGAACCACTTCACTGTGCCGACCGCCATTTTACACCCCAAATTAATCAAAGCTGGCCCAACTGGCCGTTGCCGAGGATAGCATATCTGCAGGTCAATGCAAGTTTGGTGTCTGACCAATACCGTTAAGCATTCAGGTGATCAGTAAAGGATCCACATCAAGCGTCCAGCGCACATTTTTGGCGGAGTGAAGCTCGGCAAACTGTGGTAGCCAGAGTTTAAGCGCTTTCTGCATTTGGGCCCGGCCTGGTGCTTGTATCCAAAGCTCCGCACGCTCGAAACCGGCACGCCGCTCCATGAGCGACGGCGTCGGACCACTGATCTCCACCAGGGCGGGCGGTGCACATTGGCCGGCGGCCTTCAGGAATTCGTCTACCCGGCATCGTTGGTGCGCCTCGGCACGTAGCAGGGTGAGGGCTCCAAAGGGCGGTAGCCCCGCAGCCCGGCGCTCATCCAGAAGAGCCTGTGCCGGAGGACGGTAGTCGCCCTGAGCGAGGCTTTGCAGTAAAGGATGTTCAGGCAGATGGGTCTGTAGTATTACCCGGCCAGGCCGCTCTTCGCGGCCGGCGCGGCCGGCGACCTGCAGAACGGTCTGCAACAATCGTTCAGGAGCGCGAAAATCAGCGCTGAACAAACCCTGGTCGGTATTGATAATGCCGACCAGGGTGACGGCCGGGAAGTGATGTCCCTTAGCCAGCATTTGGGTACCCACGAGGATGGCAGCACGATTCCGGTGAATGTCGGAGACCGCTGTAGCGAGGGCATCACGACCATGCAACGCATCGCGGTCGATGCGCCAAATGGGGGTCTGAGGGAAGCGCTGGCGAAGTACCTCCTCCAGTTGCTCAGTGCCTTGGCCGACGGTAATCAGTACCGCACTGCGGCAGACGGGGCAGGCCGGTGGCCAGCGCGACTCGTGACTGCAATGATGACAGCGGAGACGTTCCTGTTGGCGATGCCAGGTCATGGGCGCGCTGCAACGAGGGCACTGCACCACATGGCCGCAATCGTGGCAGAGTACCGCTGGAGCGTAGCCCCGACGATTCAGGAACAGTAATACCTGATTGCCTGCCTCCAGGGTTTCCTTACACGCCGTTAACAGGGTAGAGGAAATGCCACCCTGCAGATTTTCGCGGCGCAGTGGTAGGATCGTCATCTTCGGTAGATCGGCTGAAGTGGCGCGTTGGCGTAGTTCTAGGTGCTGATAACGGCCCTTTTGCGCGTTGTAGAGGCTTTCCAGAGAGGGCGTGGCAGAGCCGAGGACAATGGGAATATTTTCCAGACGCGCGCGCTGAATCGCCAGATCCCGTGCCGAATAATGCCAGCCATTCTGCTGCTTAAAGGAGGGGTCATGCTCTTCATCGACAATAATCATGGCAAGACGGGGCAGGGGCACGAAAAGTGCCGAGCGGGTGCCAATGATGACCTGGATCTGTCCCGCCGCTGCCGCTGCCCAGATGCGCAAACGCTCGCCGTCGCCTTGTGCAGAGTGCAGGGCGGCTACGCGATGCTCGCCAAAACGCGCTTGGCAACGTTCTACAAGTTGGGGGGTGAGACCGATCTCTGGAACCAGGATGAGGGCCTGTGCTCCGGATTCCAGATGCGGTCGGATTGCTTCCAGATACACTTCTGTTTTACCGCTGCCAGTCACCCCCTCCAGTAACCATGCCTTAAAGCCTTTGGCCATGCGTAATTGCGTCACGGCGCTTTCTTGTTCCGCATTCAGACGGTGTGGAGAGGGTACCCCTTGTTTAGGTAAGGTGACTTCCGCCACCGCTTCTATCCAGCCCTTTCGGATGGCCTGCCGTAAAATGTGGCGTAGTTCTTTGGGAATCTCTGCTTCGGGCACAACACCCGTGATGACAAGCAATTCCCGGAGCGCTTGCTGCAATTTTCCAGGCTGGCGTGGTGCCGTCTGTGCTTCGGTAGCACTGAGGCGGTAACCCCAGGGAGTAGGTTTTGGCAGCGATCGGCCTTGGCGCAGCAAGGTCGGCAGGGCAGTAGCCCAGGCATCACCGAGCGGATGATGGTAGTATGCCGCTCCGAAGTGAATCAATTGTTGCAAGGCAATGGGTAAAATGGGATGCGCGTCCAGGACCTGTTCAATAGCCTTGAGCGTGACGTCGGGTGGGCAACTGGCATAGCCGAGAACAATACCTACGCGCTTGCCTTTGCCGAAAGGTACCCGCACTCGCATGCCCGGCTGTAGATGGCCCTCTGCCGGCAGGGCGTAAGAAAAGACGCGGCGGAGCGGTACCATGACGGCTACTTGAATGCAGCTTGTTTCATCGCTCATGAAGTTGCCCACAGCTTCTGTGGATAAGTCTGTGCATGAACATCTTGAAAAGTCTCAGACCTCCTGTTCTTCAACGCGTTAGGGTAGGTGCCTAAAAAAGGTGCAAAATAAAAGTCAATAAAAAACAGTATGTTAATAATTGACACCAATGACGCTGTGGAATTAGCCAAGCTTGTCTCTGTATATGAGTGGATTGTGTATAAGTTTGTCAATGATTGTTTTCAAAGTGCTTCGGGCAGGCATGGATGACCCAAAAATGGCCAGTCTTCATAGGGCTCCCGGTATTATAGATGTGCCACTCGGGGCTAAGCCCGCGACAATCCCCCAGAAGAGCAGCAGACCAATCCAGTTATTGTGCAGAAAAGCGTGAAGCGCCTGATCCCGGTCGCCGCCAAGCAGAGACTGCTCGTAGGCTGCGAGAATGGCGGCACCTGCCAAGGCGATCCAATAAGGCCAATGCATGCCCAGCGTGATGCCGATTCCGAAAAAAATGATGAGCATGATGGCTTGCAGACCGGCAATGGCGTAACGGTCGAAGCGTCCAAAAAGAATGGCTGTCGATTTGATTCCGGCCTTGAGATCGTCCGGACGGTCGGCCATGGCGTAGGCCGTGTCATAAGCGACGACCCAGCAGGCATTGGCCAGCATCAGCCACCAGGCGAGTGCCGGCACTCGCCCGAGGGTCGCGGCAAAAGCCATCGGTATACCAAAGGAAAAAGCGATGCCCAGATAGGCTTGCGGGAGATGGGTGAAGCGTTTGAATAACGGATATGTAACAGTGATGAACGCTGCGCCACCTGCTAACCATATGGTCAGCCGATTGAGAAAGGGCAAGAGGAGTACGGCCAGCAGGCACAGGATGACGAACAGGCGTAGTGCTGCCCGCGAGGTGATCAGGCCTGTCGCCAGGGGGCGCTGACAGGTGCGGGCGACCTGCCGGTCGAAATCTCGGTCAAAGTAATCATTGATCACACAACCCGCCGAGCGCATCAGCCAAGTACCGGCGGTGAAAATCAGGAAGAGACCGAGTGACGGAGTGCCCCTGGCGGCTAGCCAGAGTCCCCAGTATGTGGGCCAGAGCAGGAGCAGGGTGCCAATGGGGCGATCCATGCGCATCAGAGTCGCATAGGCGCGTAGGCGTTGACGGAGCGGCGCGGGAGTCGCTTGCATCAGCGTCGTCCTCGACCAGCCCAGCGTGGCAGGCCCGGCAGGAAATGTTCTTCCACCAGGACACCCGTGTCACCGCGACGCAATACCGACCGCCGCTGCCAGCAGCGGCGGCGGCCGAATCGGGGCTGGCTCTCGGCTTGAATCGGGGAGCGCCGCAAACGGCGATGACGGAATAGAGTATTGCCGATGGGGCGCGTGCCATGGCGGGTCAACGGTAACAGGCCGCGACGTAGCCCGCGCAACGGAATGGTCGTGCGCGCCCAGAGCGCAGGACGCATCACGTCGCCACAGTGCAAGAGGACCTCGCGCCAGAAAATCTGCTCTCCGCGATGTAGGCGTAATAGGTAGCGCTCAGTCGGCGTTGGGTTCGCGCGTCCGCTACCCAGCAGCAGCGCCTGCACCATCCCATGCGGCTTTTCATAAGCCCGTTGCAGCGCTGCAGTGAGAGAGGCCGGTAAGGTCAGCCAAGGCCATAGCATACGAGGGGCATGGCGCAAGGGAGGTGGCTTTTTGGTGATCATTTTGGAAAAAGGCAGTGGCCCGTTGTTTGACACAGAACTCTGCGTCCTCTGGTCATGCCGCATCATTATTCGCCTCTTCCTTTATGTCAACGCGACTCAATCAGCGCTGTTGGGGTGCGTGGTAAATAAAGGCATCCACCCGTGCTGGCGGCACGTTGCGCCAGACCACGGCCATCCGTCGCCGACGAAAGTCCGGGGGCAAGCCCGCGCAGGAGCAGCGGAAGTGATAGGTAAATTGGATGAATACGGTCCCGTGGCGACTGATTCCCGGCAGTTGCTGAAAAATGCGTTCAACGACCGTTTTGGGGATGCTGCGCAGCGGCAGACTGGACACCACGGCGCGGACTGGGCCGCGATGCGCCATCAGGTGTTGAATGTGTGCCGCGTCCCCTTCAATGACTTCCACCTCGGGATAATGCTGACGCAGGTGGCGGACCATGGCCGGTGCCTGCTCGACAAGAACCAGATCCTGCGCTGGGATGCCGCTTTCCAGTAAGGCCTTGGTTACCGGCCCCATACCTGGCCCCAGTTCGACCACCAGTCCGGGACCATGGGGCACCATAGCGGCCATTCGGCGGGCGAGGAAGGGCGAACTGGGTAGCACAGCCCCAATAGCATGAGGATCGCGTAAAAACTCGCGGGTAAAGTGCCAAGCCTGGGACATAGGCCCGGGAGGTCGGGACATGGGCTTTCTCCACCGGTGGAGGCAAAACGCTGGTCTATCGCGTCGCCGAAGGAACGGCGCGCATTGTAGCATGGTGCCGCGGATGGCGTCATGCCGGACTCCGTTTGGGTTATACTGGCTTGGCCTGGGATGATTCCATAATCTGCGGCCACCCCTTGTCAATCCTTCGGGGTGGCCCTATCATCGTTCATAAGTCCTCACTTCTTCTGGGAATGCATTGCAGAACCTGTATATCAAGACTTACGGCTGTCAGATGAATGAATACGACTCCGAGCGCATGGCTGATGTGCTTGCGGTCAGTCATGGATTGCATCTGGTGGACGATCCGGTGCTCGCCGATGTACTCCTGCTCAATACCTGCTCCATCCGTGAAAAAGCCGAAGACAAAGTGTTTACTCAACTGGGTTTTTGGCGCCCTTTAAAGGAGCGCCGTCCGGAGTTGGTGATCGGGGTTGGGGGCTGCGTGGCCAGTCAGGAGGGTGAGCGACTGCGGCGGCGGGCACCTTACGTGGATCTGGTATTCGGGCCACAAACGCTGCATCGCTTGCCGGACTTGCTGGACGCCTGTCTGGCCGAGCGTCGTCCCCAGGTGGATGTGGCATTCCCGATGCTGGAAAAGTTTGATCACCTGCCACAACGGCCCGGTCGCGACGGCGCCACCGCTTTCGTCACTGTTCAGGAAGGTTGCGATAAATTCTGTACCTTCTGTGTGGTGCCCCATACCCGGGGGCGGGAATATAGCCGCCCCATGCCCGATATCCTGCGGGAGGCGCGTACGCTGGTAGATCAGGGGGTGCGCGAGATTACTCTGCTGGGCCAAAATGTTAATGCCTATCGGGGTGCGACGGGATTGGTAGGTGAGGGTGGCCTGGCCGATCTGCTGGAACGCTTGGCGCGAATTCCCGGTTTACTGCGCTTGCGTTATACCACGTCCCATCCCAGCAACCTTGATGACGAATTGATTGCTGCGCATGCCAATATTGAGATACTGGCGCCCCACCTGCACTTGCCGGTACAAAGTGGTTCTGACCGTATTTTGCGGCGTATGCATCGCAAGCATACGGTTGAGCAGTATTTGGATAAAATTGAACGTCTGCGCGTCGCTCGTCCCGGTATTCAAATTTCCTCGGATTTTATCGTGGGTTTCCCGGGCGAAACCGATGCAGACTTTGCCGCGACTATGGCGTTGATCGATGCGGTGCGTTTTGATCAATCGTTCTCCTTCAAATACAGCCAGCGCCCCAATACGCCGGCACTGAGGCTGAAAGACAGCGTGCCCGAGGCCGTCAAGGATGAGCGTCTGGCAATATTACAAGGGCGCATCAACGGGCTGGCACAGGGTTACGCGCAAGCCTTGGTGGGTACGCGGCAGGCGGTACTGATGACAGGACCGTCGCGCCGTGATCCGCAGCAACTGACGGGCAAGACCAGCTGCAATCGCTCGGTCAATATGGCGGGGTCCATGGATTGGGTCGGACAGATGCTGGATGTCGAAATTACGGCAGCGCTGCCCAATAGTCTGCGCGGGCGTGTGGTGCAGGTGGCACCGGCGAGCCAGCGCCTTGCCGTATAGCCCCATGGAGCCTCCTGGTAAGACGCTGAGTGTAAGCCACAGCGATTTCATCGCTGAGCAGGCGAGCGCGGCGATGCTCTCCGAACTGTCCGGCGAACTGGATAGTCATATCAAACAGATCGAGTCACGCTTGGGGGTGGTGATCCTGCCCCGCGGCACCCGCTTTCATATCACCGGACCAGCCGCTTCTGTGCAGGCCGCGCGGGATGTACTTTCCCATCTTTATACTCAGGTACGTCAAGGGCGCTCGCTGTCCAGTCATTGGGTGCACCATAGCATCCAGAATGTGCAACTGGAGGCGGAGGCGGGCGTTACGGCGGTGGAATCTTCCGGCGTGCAGACCCTCAAAGGAATGATCCGTGGTCGCGGGCAACGGCAGCGCCGTTATCTGGAGTCCATCCGCCATAATGATCTCACCTTCGGCATTGGCCCAGCCGGTACGGGCAAGACCTATCTCGCCGTAGCCGCAGCGGTGGAGCAGATGGACAGCAATCAGGTGCGGCGTCTGGTGCTGGTCCGCCCAGCCGTAGAAGCGGGCGAACGTCTGGGTTTTCTGCCGGGATCCCTGAGCGAAAAAGTCGACCCCTATCTCCGCCCGCTTTACGATGCTCTCCATGAAATGCTGGGTTATGAGAAAGTCGCCAAACTGATGGAACGGCAGGTGATTGAAGTGGCGCCACTGGCCTATATGCGCGGGCGTACCCTGAACGATGCCTTTATCATTCTTGATGAGGCGCAAAATACCACTCCGGAACAGATGAAAATGTTCCTGACCCGCATGGGTTTTGGCGCCAAGGTCGTGGTAACCGGCGATGTGACGCAGGTAGATCTGCCGCGCGGGCAGCTTTCCGGGCTGGTGCAGGTCATGGATGTGCTCGGCGATATGCCGGGTGTGGATATGGTGTTTTTTGAAAGTGCCGATGTAGTCCGCCATCCGCTGGTGGCCCGGATTGTGGAGGCTTATGACCGCTTCGGGGCGAAGGTATGAGCCGTCTTTATTTGCGCATGGCTGTGGATGACGCCGTTGCGGCCTTGCCCCTGCCATCCCGCGCCGAGGTGCGTCGCTCGATATTGCAGGCGCTGTCCGCTCCTTCGGCGCGGGCATCTGCGGACGACCGGATGTACGATCTATCCCTGACTTTTGTGGACGACACCGAAATTGCCGCCCTGAACGAGGGATATCGGGGTAAGGCAAGGCCGACCAATTGTTTGTCCTTTCCGCAGGATGTGCAGTTGCCCATGTTTCGCCGCGATTTGCTGGGCGATATTGTTATCGCGCCGGCGGTGGTGATGCGTGAGGCCGTCGAGCAGGGCAAGCACCTGCGCGATCACTATCGCCATCTGCTCATTCACAGCACCCTCCACCTCCTTGGCTATGATCATGAAGTGGCCGTCGAGGCGCAGGAGATGGAGGCGCTGGAAACCCGATTGCTGGCTGCAATGGGTGTGGCCGACCCTTACCTGAACCAAATGCATGAGTGATGATCGCAGTAGCCAGGAACGACCGCGGGGCTGGTGGGAGCGTTTTACCCAGTCCTTGCGTGGCAATGTGGAAGATCAGGATACCCTGCTGGAACTGGTCCGTGAGGCGGGCGAGCGGCAGATCATCGACGCGGAAGCGGCGCGGATGGTGGACGGAATTTTCCGCATGGGTGAGCTCACAGTGCGGGATGTGATGATTCCTCGGCCACAGATGGAAGTGATTGAACTGGATATGCCTTTAGCAGAGATTATTGCCCATGTGTCCGAGGTGGGGCACTCGCGTTTTCCAGTGGTGGGGGATGACCGCGATGATGTGCGCGGCATTCTCTTGGCCAAAGATCTGTTGCGGGGTTGTCGGGGTGACATGCCGACGCTGCGACTGGCGGAATTGCTCCGTCCGGCGACTTTTATCCCTGAAAGCAAGCATCTGGATCACTTGCTCTACGAGTTCCGCACGGGTCGGCACCACATGGCCGTGGTGGTAGATGAGTATGGCGGTGTCGCCGGGCTGATCACCATTGAGGATGTGCTGGAAATCATCGTCGGTGAAATTGAGGATGAATACGATATTGATGAGGATGTGATGATCGCGCCGCGGGAGGATGGTGATTTTCTGGTTAATGCTTTGATTCCACTGGAAGAATTTAACACACGCTTTGTGGCGCAGATGGCGGATGGTCATGCCGATACCCTGGGCGGATGGGTAGCGACGCGCTTAGGGCATGTGCCACGTATGGGTGAAGTAATTGAAGAGGGGAATTTGCGGCTGGAGGTATTGCGAGCGGATCGTAAGCGGGTGCAGATTTTGCGGGTGACACCGCCGCGCAGTGCATCTCTGCCGGAAACGGCGCCTCAAGATAGCGCGTGAAGGGTGGCGCGCTGAAAAAGCCGCACTTTCCCGCGCGGCTTCTAGCTGCGTTGATTTTGGGTGTAGCCTGGCCCTTGGCCTTTGCGCCCTTTGCTTTGTGGTCGCTGGCCATCGCCCTGCTTTTTGGCCTGTTTTGGCTGGCGGTCACCGAGGAGCGTCCGCACCGTGCAGCCGCCCTGGGCACCGCTTTCGGTTTTGCGGCTTTTGCGGCGGGAACCAGCTGGATCGCCATTACCCTGCATAATTTTGCCAACATGGATTGGGCATTGGCTGATGGGGCCGTCGCTTTGCTAGCGGCTTGTTGTGCCGTCTATGCGGCGCTGGCCTTATGGTTGGCCACCCGCTTTTTTGTCGGCAATGCCCGGTTGCTGGCCCTGCCGGTGTTGTGGGTTTTTGGGGAATGGGCGCGGGCACGTCTCTTTACGGGCTTCCCCTGGCTGGCGACGGGATATACCCAGACCTATGCCTCCCTCGGCGGTTTTGCGCCCTGGCTGGGGCAGTACGGAGTGGGGCTGGCGACCGCCGGGGTGGCGGCCATCCTGGTCTATATGCTGCAACGGCGGCAGTCCCGTCATGTACTGATGGGTGGCGTCGCCTCGCTCCTCGTGATTTTCGGCGTGGCCATGGCGGCGGCTTCGGTGTCCTTCACCCATCCCGCAGGCAAACTGCTGCGGGTGACTTTGCTGCAGGGTAATATTCCCATCACTGAGAAGTGGAATGCTGGTAAAATCAGCGATATTTTGCATCACTACGTTGATCTGATCTTGCAGACACCGCCGGATACCCAATTGATCGTCCTGCCGGAAACGGCCTTCCCCATTTTTCAGACGGAAATTCCGGGCCTGATTGCGCA
>JAKBXD010000065.1 GCA_021840785.1 Pseudomonadota bacterium | reverse complement strand
AGGAAGCGCAGCAAGCCGGTTTCCGTTTGCGCGAGATCCAGGAGTTGCTCGATCTGCGTGCTGGTAAGAGTGCGTGTTGCGGGGATGTGCGCTCGTTGGCGGTCGCCAAGCGACGTGAACTCGGACAAAAGCTGCGTGCACTCCAGGCTATTGTCAGCGCCCTCGATACTGTCATCAGTACATGTAATGATGCTGGTCGTGCCGTCAACGAATGTCCGATTCTCCACGCGCTTGAGCAGGGCCTGAATGACGAGCCAAAAAACTGATGCCTTCACTCTGTGTCAGTGGTTATCCGCGCCAAACGGAAGCTTCGTTCTCACACCCATGACGGGCTCGATAGGCATGGACCGCCGATAAGCGCGACTCGGTGGCGGGTTGCCGTTCAAGATAAGAAAGTAGCCCCGATAGATGGCCCAGAGCGATGACGGGGATGTGGTGGCGATCGGCGATCTCGACAGTCGCTGACGTTGGTGTCTGGCCCCGTTCTTGGCGGTCCAGGGCAATAACGACACCGGCCACAGTTGCGCCCGCGTCACCGATCAGGGGCGCCGACTCACCTGCCGAGGTCCCCGCTGAGATCACGTCGTCGATAACAAGTATACGACCTTTCTATTACATCTTTTGATGAGCGGCATGACAGTGATGACTGACACCGAGGCTTATCTGTCGGTTGCAGAGTTTTCCCTGGAAGTCGCGTGCGAGTGGATAGATCCATATGCTTTTGATGGACTGAGCGCGGCGATGGAGCGTATCGAGTTTGCCGCGCCCTTTGGTACATTCGAGGTTCTGCCAGTTGGCCACCTTGTAGCATGTGCCGGTAAAGCGGGGCTTCTGGACGAAGGTTTCGAGCAACACCGGGCGATAGCTATAGCGGGCGGCCCAGTCGTCGGGTAGTCGGCGGCTGGCCAAGGCCAGGATCCGTGAGGCCAGGTTCTGGCAATGGATCCACGTAGGATGAGGAAGCGGGCGTTGTTCACGATAAGATGGGCATGGTGAGCCGCTATGCGACTACGAGATCATCATCAAACTCATCTCCGCTACCACAACGGCCAAGGGGCTCAAGGTCACGTGCCGGCTGGATCGGCGGAAATATCCCACTGGCCGCGACGTCACCGACGAAGAGATGCAACGCGTCAACCTAGAACGCAACAAGTCTCACGGCGAGTGGAACTACGCCATAAAGCCGAGCGTGAACGCTTGATGATTAAGTTGTCACTTTTATTTATTAACGGCGCCTCAACACAACCGACTCGCTACGTCACTGCAACGTTCGCGGGTTTTTTTGGTCGTCTTAATGGTCAATTGCCTCCGGTACGGCCAGATCAAAGTGACCGAAGCGCAAAGCCATCATGGGAAGCATGAACAGGTTCAAAATGGTAGATGTTATTAAGCCACCGATAATAACTTGCGCCATTGGCCCCTCAATCTCATTACCGGGTGCCCCGCTGGTGAGCGCCAACGGCAGCAGACCCAAGGCCGTTACCAAAGCGGTCATAAGAATCGGAACGAGCCGTTCTTGGGCGCCCCGAATAGCCGCACTCCGCCCCCAAGAGACGCCTTCCTTTTCAACAAGATGTTGGTAATGGGAAATCAACATAAGGGAATTGCGTAACGTGATACCGAAGATGGTCACAAAACCGACCAAGGATCCCAGGGACAATATGCCACCTGTAAGCAGCACCGCAGTCACCCCACCCACCAGAGCAAAAGGCAGATTGAGCAGCACCAGAAATAAAGATCGTAGGCTGCGCAGGGCAATAAAAAGGAGGAGCACAACACCAACTCCCGCCATCAACGAGTACATGAGTAGCTCGGATTGCGCCTTTGCCTGAGCGGCCGCCGCACCTGAAAACACCACATAGGCCCCCACGGGGAAAGAGACCGCTTCATGGATCCGTTGTTCCGCCTCATGCACGAAATGATTCAATGCCTGACCGTGCACATTGGTGGTCACAGTCTGCACCGGCTGCCCTCCGGTCTCGAGTATGGCGGAGGGTCCCGGACTCTCATAGATATCGGCCAAATTGTGCAAAGGGACCACTAACCCATTGGGATTGCGCAACGGCAGATTACCCACCAGTGCAGGACTCTGCCGTCTTGCAGGACCAAGCATTACCGCCACATTGAACACCCGGTTGCCTTGATAGGTTTGCGCAACCACGGTGCCTGCATACGCAATATGGATAGCATCCAGCACCTCGACCGGCGTAAAACCCCAACGCGCCACCGCCGCTGGCTGCAGGCGGATGGTCAGTTGCGGTGCCGTGGGAGGCGAGTGCATCCGTACATCGACAGCGCCAGGCAACCGTTTAAGGACATGAGTAATTTCTAGCGCCTTTTCATAAAGGATATCAATATTGGCCCCAAAAACGCTGATCACGACTGGGGCGGTATAACCAGAGATCGTCTCTTCAATACGGTCGGACAAAGGCGTTTCAACGGAGAACTCGACACCTGGAAAACCCGCAAGCGTCTTGCGGATCTCTGTTAAAGTATGCTGCTGTCCCGCCGCAGAGAGCGATTTAAGGCCTACAATAAATTCACTCACATTAACGCCATAGTTATCCGTACCCGTCTTCTCCGCCCTCCCTACCCGTTGCGCCACGGAGCGAACTGCGGTGATGTGGCGTAGCGCCAAAGAAACGCGACGCCCAAGACGCAACGATTCAGTAAGCGATGTACCCGGCGCCGTCGACACATGTACGATAAAATGCCGCTCATTAAATTTCGGTAAAAAATTACTACCAAACGAAAATACAACTACCACCGCAATCCCACAGAGAAGCGCAATTCCTCCGATCATCCACCGACTGTGGTCCTCAATGACAGCAAGGGCCCGCGCGTGACCCGCTTTCAGTGCACGAACCCAGGCATAGTCAAGTGACGGGGATGGTGTGACATTCCGGGATGCGGTAGACCCGAGCAACAAATAAGCCAAAGCAGGAGTCAAGGTCAGCGCCATGCCTAGGGAAGCAAACACAGCGGCGATATACGCCTCTCCCAGTGGCGCAAATAGTTTGCCGGTTACCCCGGAAAGAGTTAACACCGGCACAAAGACTAAAGCGACAATAAAGGTGGCGTAAACCACCGCCCCGCGTACTTCCAGCGAACTTCTAATCACCACCTGCGCGACCGGCAATGGTCGAGGACGGGTACGGTTTTCACCTAGACGTCGAAGAATGTTCTCAACATCGATAATAGCGTCGTCCACAACCTCGCCAATAGCAATAGCCAAACCACCCAAAGTCATCGTGTTTATGCCGACACCCAAGGCATGAAGCACAATGATCGCAGTGAGCAAAGAAAGGGGGATGGCGATCGCCGATATTAACGCCGTACGCACGTTAAACAAGAAAAGAAACAGTACGACGATGACAAGGACTGCCCCTAGTAGAAGTGCGGCGCGTAGGTGGGCAACGGCTGCATCAATGTAGCTGGCCTGCTGAAAAATACTGGGATGCAGAGACACGCCTTGCGCCGCCAGTACCGGTCCAATCTCCTGAAGCCGCTCCTTCACCGCCCTGGTGACCGCCAGGGTATTGCCACCATATTGCTCCTCGATGTTAAGAATAACCCCCGGCCTACCCTCTATTGTGGCGCCGCCAATAGCCGGTGCGGGGGCCGCGGTCACACGCGCTACATCACCCAAACGAACATCCGCGCCCTGACGACGCAGAAGTACCACAGTCGCTAACTGGGCAGCAGTGAGGCTCTGGCCTTCCGTGCGGATCGCAATCCTTTGATTGGCGTTCTCCAGAAAACCGGCTCCCCGTACCCCCGTAGCACGCCGCGCAGCACGCACAATATCCTGAAAGGACAAACCAAAACGGACTAATTTTTTCGGTTCGACTTGAATCTGCAGTTCCCGAACCTGCCCGCCATACACGGCCACATTGGCCACGCCTGGAACACTGAGCAACTGCGGTCTCAACGACCAATAAGCCAGAGTACGCAGGGTCATCAGGGAGCGAGTAGTCGAGGTAAGGCCAACGACCTGGATAACGCCCGTAGCCGAGGTTAAGGGAGCGAGAAGCGGCGCATGGACGCCCTGTGGCAGTTGTCCGACGACGGTACTCAACTGTTCCGCCACCATCTGCCGATCCCGGTAAATATTGGTTCCATTACGAAAGGTTAAGGTAATCACCGAAAGACCTTGAATAGACCGCGAACGGACAGCTCGCAGGCCAACTGCCCCAGACAACGCATGCTCAATTGGCTGAGTAACCAGCACCTCTACCTGCGTCGGCGATAGCCCCGGCGCTTCTGTGTCGACCACCACCAAAGGTGGCGTGAAATTGGGAAAAGCCGCCATTTCCATATGGGATAGGGTGTACAGGCCATAGCCAATCAGTAAAAACGCCAGGGCAATGATCACGCCGCGAAGCCGAATGGAGAAACGAATAATGGCTTTGAGCATCGCCAGCCTCAAAAGACTCGAATCTTGGACTGATAATCAGACTTAATCATCATCGTCATCCGCTCCCCTATGGTCGCCAGAACCTTCTTGGCCGTTTTGTCCCGCCGCACCGCCGCCCGCCTTGCCGTTTGCCGATTGGGTCAACAATTCTTGAGATAGCAGCAATTCGGCACCTTGGGTCACTATCTGCTGCCCCGATCGAAGATTCATTTCAAACCAACCACCAGGAACGGGGGCCTGCATGGATAGTTTCTGCCGGACAAACCGCGTCGCATTGATTTGCTGATAGACCCAGGCGCTATTGGCAAACCACAGCACCGCAGAGTCCGGGACCACGACCCCCTGCCGTGTCGGTCCCCCTAATGGCACATCCACCGCCACCCGCATACCGATACGCACTTGATGCGCTGGCATCCTATAAAAATAGGTGTCACCTTGGACACCGGGATTACTCTGTGGCGACGCGGAAACAAACCAAGCATCAATGGGTGTGGACGGGCGACCATTCAAAACAGTCACAACCGGCGGTGCGGAAGGAAGCACTAAGCCCAAAGGCAAAGTGACCAGTAACAGTACATCCTGTCCATCAAATAAAGCATGGGCAGAAACGCTCACATGACCCAGCATGGTGCGTACCACTACGGCGCCCCATTGGGCCATTGCTATCTGCCGCAGATTAGTAGCATCGGCTAATGCAGCGGTCAGGCGCGCCCGATCTGACAGGTACGCGGCCTGCGCGGATTGCATGCTTTTAGTGGAAACATTTTGGTCATCTCGATTTAAAAGGCGCAACCGTTCATACTCCTCATGCGCTGCCGTAACGGCGGCACGAGCCACACCAACCCGACCCAAAGCAGCGGCATACTGCGTACGCAACGCCAGAAGCGGTTGCAAATCAAGAATCATCCCGTAGGCACGGACCATTGGCCGGTACGGTGCAGATGCCAGCACTTGTGTTCGAATACCCGCCTGCCTCTGTAGCGCAGTACCCAAAACTACAACCCGCAGACCGTGCGCCATGATCGTTTGCGGTAACTCGTGCCCAGAGTTCGCCTTATGAACATCCAAATATTCAGAGTTCCCTCTCACGCTCAGCCGAACAAGAAAAGCTATAAATAACGATACAGTCAATAAACCGACTATCACCCAATTACGCTTCATGGGCACACCCGCGTACCATCGGACAGAAATTTTTGCCGCGCGTACGTCACAGACGCATTCCTCGTGAGAGGCCTCTGCAAGGCGTTTTCCAGAACCCCTAGGGCTTGTTGTGCGTGATACAAGGCGACCAACCGTCTTTGGGCCACTACGAGGGATGTCAAGCATCCTGCGAGCCTAGAGACAGATCCGATGGCACCGACCGCGAATTGCTGATCAAGCATGCGGTGATAATGCATTTGATTTGTAAAGAACGCTTGCGCGCCATGGAATGTTTGTAGAGCGCCACGGTAATTAACAACGGCCCGACTGACTTGCCCTATCACTCGAGCCTGCAGAGCGAAAAAATGCGCTGCCTCCTCTCTCACATGGGCTTTGGCAACAGCAATGGGACCCTGGTTCTGGTTCAGCAGAGGAAGGGGCATCGACATTAAACCCAGCCCCCACCGACTATCCCCCTCCTCCCATTCGTATCCCGGGCCCAAATGGATGTTGGGATATTGATTGGCGATTTGGAGCTTGAGTGCCGCCTCAGCGGCCGCATAGTGTGCCAAAGCACGCCGAATATCGAGACGGTGAAGCAGTGCCTTCTTTTCCATCGCTATCGTGTGTAGATTCTGTAACGTGGGAAACGTTTCTAGGCGCGCAAAATCGAAATGCGTGTCGGCGATCGCTTTCATCGGTAGGCCCAGTGCCTGAGCCAATACCACGCGCGCCGTGGCCGCGTGCACTTCGGCGGTGGCTAATACCAACTGCGTCCGTTGTAAATTGAACTGGACACTGTTTAACGCCAATGTAGCACTCTCGCCGGCTATGACGCGTTGTGATACCCGTACGACTATTTGACGGCGCACCGCCACTTCGGCCTTGAGTAGTTTGACTTTCTCTATGGCCCTAAACAGATCCAAGAATCGTTGACGTACACGGGTGCGCACCTGCCAAGCGCGCTCTCCTACCTCAAATCGCGCAGCCGAGGCAAGATCTCTCGCCTGCTGGATACGATCACCCCGCTTACCTGCAGTTTCAATAGGGACATCGAGAGAAAAACCAAATGTCCAAGGCAAAAACCCGTTGAAACCCATGCTATGGTGTTCGGAAAAAAGACTGATGCGGGGATTGGGGCGCTGACCTGCGGTGATCACCTGCGCGCGGGCTATCTGCCATTGGGCACGCTGGACTGCCAACTCGGGACTCTCATAAAGGGCCACCAAGACAAGATCCGACAGCCCCCAATGTTGCTTGGGCCACTGCTTTGGCGGTCGGTGATAGTGAGTCAGGAAAGTCTTTAATTGGGGACTATCTAGGCTGCGCGTCTCAAAACTGGCTGCAGTCACCAACGGCATCAGTATTCGTGGATGGTAACTGGCGCATCCGCTCACAGCCAAACAGAAAAATAAGACGCCTAGAAACCACAGGACGTGTACGGGTTGTCCCTTAGTAGCTATCACGACCCAGGGTCCCAACTAAACTTCTTTTGTTGAGCAAACGATCGATGTTATTACCATCTGCCCTTCGCAAAACGCCCTCTCCTTAAAAAACTGTCTCTCTGATTGCGCCGCTTTACGTTGTGCTCGATAAATATCGATTGGGCCGTTTACCCTTAGCCGTGGATCGCCAGAGATAGCGTTTCCCATACTGCCGACCCTGTGAAACGCACCGCGCCACCTTACGTCACTTAACGGGTGGTTTTGGTACCAAAGTGCAGTATTGACAACTTTGTTCCTTGTTATTATATTCAAGATAATGAGAAAATCAAGCGCTGCTCCTCGTTGTCGTATCCGCTGTTTCGAACCCGAAAAAGTGGCGGGAATTCGTGACCGCATCACAAAGGAAGAAGCACGCATTGCACAATTCGCACGCGTCTTCGAGATACTCGGCAATCGCACGCGTCTTCGTATTCTGCTGGCTTTGGCACATGAGGAATTATGTGTCTGCGACGTAGCGCAGGTCCTCGGTCTCAGTATCGCGGGCACATCCCATCAACTCCGAGCCCTGCATGATCGAGGCTTACTGCATATGCGTAACGACGGCAAGATGGTGTACTACCAGCTGTCCCCCGATACCTTGTGCCAAATATTACAAGAAGGTCGCGTTTTCCTTGAAGACCAAGCGGCCTCTTAGGGCAAGTGAGATTTATAGAGAACCCCGAAAATGGACTGGTTCCACACCGTTATCGTCTATACCGTCGAGTTTGCCGAGGTCGCCCCCCCCTTCTTTGGTGCTCATAACACACAGAATCCACACCACAACGGACGCCGCGCCGTGCGCCACCCGGGCGAGCCTGTATCCCGTTAACCGCGCCCGTCGCCAAGATGAGCGCTGGCATGGTCTGCGTGGATGTGTTACAGTGCACTCACATAATAACACGCCAGGATGACACCATGAGCGAGACCACGTTTACCTTCCGGGTCGACGAGGCCCTGAAAGACGCGTTTGCCGCAGCCGCAAAGAACCGCGACCGCAGCGGCGCACAGCTTCTACGCGACTTCATGCGCGACTTCATCCGCACGCAAGAGGAGGCCGCTGCGCATGAGGCTTGGTTCCGCCGCTCGGTACAGGCCGGCCTTAAGGCCGCCAATGTCGGGGATACAGTGGCAGCCGCGGACGTCGAGGCCGACGCCAAGGCCTGGCGCATCGAGACACGGCGTAAGCGCACCCGCTCGACCTTGTGAGACTCATCTGGACACGTCTTGCGCACATCGACCGCAGCGCCATCCGCGCCTATATTGCCCAAGATAACCCTGCCGCGGCGCTCGCGCTCGATACGGCTTTCTCGAGGAGAGTTCGTCAGTTGGCCACGCACCCGGACATTGGCCGGCTTGGTCGTGTCACCGGTACGCGCGAATTGGTGGCCCACGCAAATTACATTGTGATTTATGACGTGGTCGGCGACACGGTGCGTATTCTCCGCATTTTGCACGCGGCCCGGCAATGGCCGCCGGCGCAGAAGTAGAGCAGGCGGCACACGTTCCTGCCTATGGCTCGAGGCCATCATTGCGCTCCCCACGGACCTCTTCTCTTTTTTCCGAGCCCTCATGGGTATCTCTTGCGGCAGCTTTCGGCTGGCCCAACGAGAATCGGTTGGTTATTGAGTGAAGTAAACTCAACGCGCAAGAAACCTGGGTCGACTTCGGTATGGTCCGAGCGCCACCGCCTACCAAACATGTCGCTATACTCAAGGTAGACCTTTATGTCAGGCTTCTTATCTCCCTGCAGTTGGGACCTAGATAAAAATAACGGAACCATTTCCTTGGTTTTATAACCCGGTTGGCTAATGGAAAAATGTCCCCCGGCTTCGAGGCAACCAAGTATGTGTTGCGCTTCGCAAGGCTCGGCGCCGCCATCCGCTCCGATTCTTATATTGAAGGCGGCACCAAGGCCCTTGTTTGTAATGCGGCAGTTCAGCATAACACAAAATTGCATGGATTTTAGTGGAATGATATCCTTGGCGGCGAAAAGCCAAGATTCCCAGGCGTGCACATCGTAGTCTATTACCTCCAAAACGCAGTATGGCCGGAGATTGTCCATGTGGTGACGGTCCTCCTTCTCCAGAAGGCTTTTGTTCTGGTCGACAACTTCCTTCGTTGCATGCGCCAGCCGATAAGTGAAGTAAGCCAAAACGAACGTAGCGACCACAAGAAGAAGCGCGGCAATGCCGGCTAGGTGAAAATGGCTGTGCGCCACGTGGCGATATAAAGCAGCGGTCGTGGCGATTTTCGATAGCTTGTCGCGTGAAGGCATGGGCTAATCTATCTCTTCTGTGAGGGGGCGTAGGTCATAAGGCTCGCCCTTGTCACGCCTCATTTTGGAAATTTCTTTGCGGCATTCTTCTTGAGGCTCTCACGCGCTGCTTCTAATATCGCTATCACTTTCCCAGTAGCACCTATGTAATCGTCACCGTCGGGACCATTCGCCAGCAATTTTTGCAATTCCCCCTCCTCCCAAAGCGGCCAGTTCCCACTCTCCATCTTCAGAATGTGGGCGTTAACGTTTTCTCGTATATGAACAAAGTAGTTCTTGCAATGGACACGAACATCCCGGGCCGAAACTTCATCGGCAGCACAACCGGAGTCCGTCGCAATGATTCGCAACAGCACGTTACTCGGGATGGTCTCGGCACCCTCCCAACTAGCGCCAGGCAGCAATTGCAACACGTCTCCATTTGTTGCTCGATTTGACTCATTTTCCTGTCGCGCTGGAACTATGACTGCCCCGGATGCCGCTACGGATTCTGTCGAATCTTCTTTATGTATTTCTCCAGACACACTGCCCAATTGGGTTTCCGTAACGCCCGGAGAAGTCCTCAACCGAGCGATTCCATGCAAACATTGTGCCACAAGCTCCGAGTCCGCGTTGATTCCTTTCTTTATTCTTACCATAATTGCATGACCGGTGCGCACTTCCTCCAGAAGCGACCCAATTATTATGGCTCCCAGTATTGAGTCGTTGCGGCGCTGCTTCCATTCCTCGCGCTTATTGCCAATTGTTGCCACCCACAACGCAACGCCAGACGCGAGCAGGGTCCCGAAGGCCGCGGCCCAATCCGCAAGGACCGCGTATTTCTGACTCATCATCCAAGCTGGCACGAACATGTCATACTCCCCTCCCCGCCCGCTCCCGAAACGCATCATAAACCACATCCACCATCAGCTTCTGAAAAGACGCGAAGGCCGACTTGTCCTTCAAGAGCCTCTCGGCGATGCGGTTGTGCGCGTTCTGGCTGTCGAGAATGGCGTCCATATGGGCGCTTTCAAAATCGCCAAGGCCAAATTGTTCCTTGGTGTTGTTTTCGG
>JAKBXD010000064.1 GCA_021840785.1 Pseudomonadota bacterium | reverse complement strand
GTCCCGGCCGCGCTGTCCCGCACCTATGTGGGGCACACCATCACGCCGCCCCGGGAAGGGCGCTTGTTGCAGGTCGCCGGACATGTGTTTCTGGATACGGGTGCCGCCCATCTGGATCAGGCCGAGCGATACCGCGATCAGGGCTTGACCCTGTTCTGTCATCAGGAAGAACGGGGGTGGATGGCCACCGCAACCGACGTGGAGAGCGTAACGCTGGGAAATGCGCCCGCGTTCTAAATGGATACAGGAGAAAAGCACATGGACATCGCCCTGGAACACGCCTTGCGGCGGGATTATCCGGCACTCTACAGCGGCTGCCGGGAAAACCATTTTGAGTGCGAAGACGGCTGGTATCCACTACTCCGCGCCTTGTCTCAGGCGGTAGAGACCTTCTGCCAGGAGAACGGCATAGGTCTCCACGTCACCCAGGTCAAACAGAAATTCGGAACGCTACGCTATTACTATGGCTACGACGCAAAACTGACGGACGCGCAGAAACATGGCCTGTTTCAGATCGTGGAGGATTATTGTGACCGCTCACGCCGGATCTGTGAGCACTGCGGTTTGCCGGGTACCTTATTGGTCAGTGGCGCCTACTGGCATGTGGCCTGTCCGGAGCACGCCAACGGCGGATTGACGCCTGCTGCCTTTCAACAGTTGCGGGAAGCCAAATTCAAACAAAGGGGATTGCCACCGGAAGGACCCCTCGCCGCACGCGGGCTGCCCGCCGATCCCAAACAGGACGCGTCCACCTACCGGCGTTTCGTGGCTATCCGACTGGCTCACTATGCGGAAGAAATGGCTGAAGCGCGGACCAACTGTCACCGTGCCGACGGGAGTGCACCGGTTTTGCATTATCTCGCCGGCAGTATCGGTTCCGGCAAAACGCTCCTCTCCGCGCCGCTGCGCCGCCAGTTGGGCATTGCGGAAAGCGCATGGGTCGACGTGGATCGTTATCTGCCGTCGCTTCCGAAAGATCACGCGCGCCTGGTCACGATGGCCCGTGAGGCCATCCGGCAATGGCTGCCAGACGAAGATGACGCAGATCGGGCCATGGGCCTGATTCCCGCCGCCAATGAACCCCTGCCAGAATTGCAGGTGGCCTATCTGCTCTCCAATGCGGACTGGCGGCGGGGCCTGGATGCCCGTCAAAATCTGCTGGTGGAAACCACGTTCTCCCTTGCGGGCCGATTCGATCAGGTACTTGAAAGCATTCGGGCAGGGGCTGTAGTGGATCTGGATTATGTGGGTGTTCATGATCTGGATACCTTGGTACGGCGTGTCCAGTCCCGCGCACATCGCGGTGCGCGTGCGGACATCCCGGAAGATCGGGTCAGTCGCAACCTGCTCAATGGGTTTCTCCATACGGCGCTGGTGGCCCGTGTTGCGCGGCGCGTGCGCATTTATGACAACCGTACCGAAATGGATTTGGCGATGCACCCGGATTATCAGCCGCCCCCGAAATCGTCGCAGGCCTTGCCAGCATCCGGCGGGCGCAAAAAGAAAAACTTGTCGTGACCACGCATGTGGGCGACACTTGCTTTCAAAGAAAGGAGACTGAAGATGCTGTACATGGATCCTGACCCTGACGTAATCACCCCCCTCCCCGCGACGGATGGCCATCCGGGATTTCCAACCAACGCTGACGAGGCAGAAGAGTCCCTCTCGGTGATCTCCCTCTTTTCCGGATGCGGGGGAATGGATCTAGGCTTCAAGGGCGCGTTCTCGTTCCTGGGCCGACGTTACCCGCGAAACCCCTTCGACATCATCTGGGCCAACGAGATCAACGAGGCCGCGTGCCGGACCTATCGGAGGAACATCGGCCCCCACATCCGCCACGGCGATATCTGGTCCATGATGGACGCCCTCCCGGACAAGGCGGACGTGGTCATCGGTGGATTCCCGTGCCAGGACATTTCCGTCAACGGCAAAGGGGCAGGAATTGAAGGAAAACGCAGCGGCCTCTACCGGGCCATGGTCGAGGTGGTCGCGCGAGTCAAGCCCAGAGTCTTCGTCGCCGAGAACGTGAAGGGGCTGCTGATGAGCCATCATGCGGAGGCCCTCAAGCGCGTCCTGGCCGACTTCCGCGCACTAGGGTACGAAGTGACCCATCATCTCTACCTCGCGGCGGATTACGGCGTCCCGCAGTCTCGGGAGCGCGTCATGCTGGTCGGGACGCTTCCCGGCGTCCCCCCGTTCGCTCCTCCCCTCTCCACGCATGACCGCGAGTCTTGGGTCACTGCTCGGGAGGCGATCTCCGATTTGGCCGACTATGGCGAGGACGAAGCAATCAACCACGTCTGGAGCCGCGCCAACCGGAGCCCCGAACAAGGGGACCGGCGCCTGCTTCCGAACCGGCCTGGCTACACCATACGGGCGGAATGCCATGGTAACATCCAGTGGCATTACGAGCTGCCCCGCAGGATATCCATGCGCGAGGCGGCGAGATTGCAATCCTTCCCCGACGACTTCATCTTCGACTCCAAGCTGCGGGAGACGGAGCGACAGGTGGGCAACGCAGTCCCCCCCGTGCTGGCGTGGCACGTCGCCAACGCGGTGGCGGAATGCCTTCTGGTGGACATGGCCGCTGGTCGGGGTTAGCCTGATCCTCTTTTCAAGAGGAGCGGGCTTGCCGCGCGGAGAACATGACGAAAGAGGAATTCGAGGATTTTCTCGACGAAGTGACGGGGCGCCTTCGGAGCGAGGCGCTGGCCGCCCCTTTCAAAAACGCCCAGGAATTCGAGAACAGGGTCCGAATCGTCGTCAACGAGGTTGTCGAAGATCCCGATGTGACGATCGACTTCCACCCCCACGCCCAGGCGTTCCCTGACATCGCGGTCGGGGAGTTCGGTATCGAGGTCAAGTTCACGACCAACGACACCTGGCGCAGTGTGGCGAACAGCGTGCTGGAGACGAACCGTATCGACGCGGTGAAGACCGTCTACATCGTCTTCGGCAAGATGGGCGGCGTTCCGGACGTGAAGTGGGGAGAGTATGAGAAGAGCGTGATGCACGTGCGCACCTCCCACGTACCCAGATTCGAAGTGGAGATTGGTGCGCCAACTTCCCTCTTCGAACAAATGGGGGTCGTCTACGACAAGTTCCGCCACCTACCCATGCATGAAAAGATGCAGTACATCAGAGAGTACGCCCGCAAACGCTTGAAGGGGGGAGAGCGGCTCTGGTGGCTTGAAGACGCGCCGGGCGAGGAGCACACCCTTCCGATACAGGCAAGATTGTACACGGAACTCGACAATGCGGAAAAAGTCCGGCTTAGAGCCGAGGCCGTTCTACTCTGCCCCCAGATCGTCCAATCCGGCAGGGCCAAGCACAAGTACGACGACATCGCGCTTTACCTCCTGACCTACCATGGCGTTCTTTGCCATCAAGCTCGGGACCTCTTCTCCGCCGGGAGCGTGGCGAACCCGGACAACGACGACAACGGCGGATTGTACATAGAGAGGGCGCTGAAGCTGATCGAGAATGAACTGAGGAACGCCGCCCTGCGCATGGACGGCGCCCTATTCGAGGAGTATTGGGGAAAAGACGTCGCTCCTGAGGACAGGATAGCGGAGTGGCTGCGGCGGGCGGACGCGGCCGCCGGCGAACGATGGAAACCGTCAGAGGTCTTGTTTCTGGACGAGTGAGCAACCGCGAATTCTTCGCGGCCCAACGCGCTTCAAACCATCGCCCATCGTCGATGAGCATGGCTGTCGGCACGTCCAAAAATGGGTTACGGGCCAAGGGGTGAGGAAGCATTTGGGATGAACATGCAATTGAGCCACGCCACGAGATATTTTTGGGAATGCTGGAGCGACCTTTTCGATGGCGTGGGATCGAGACGATCCCTCCTCAAGCTTTTCAATGCGCACGCCATCATCAAGGAGCTTCAGGACGAGATGACGTACAACGATCTGTTGAGCGCGAACAACAGGAACTTCTTCCGATCGACGCTGGGGAACTATCTCAAAACCGATCCAGGACTTGAGGGGGTGTTGCGCATCCATGTGCGGGAGATCATCAAGGAGTTTGACAACTACAAACGCCGTCCTGGATACATGAAGGAGCTTTGCCGCTCCGCCCTCCGACTCTTCCGCGACGGAACCTATTTTGGTTCGTTGCTGTCGAGCCTGAAGGGGATGATGACGCTGGAGGAGCTTGGACCCGCCGAAAAAGCGAGGGTCAAGGCCATAGCGAACAACATGATCGTGGAATTCCGAAACATCGGACTCACCGACGATGACATAAGACCCCTCCCCGGAAAACTGTTCAACTCCCCGGTCCCCTTCCAAGGACACGTCCTTTGGAACTTTCCACACGGAATACCCTTTCCCGAAAACGCCGACGAGCCGCGCCTGGCGGAGTATCGGAAAAACCTCATAGCCTTTGATCTGGCTCTTGGCGAAAACGCCAGGATCGACGCGTTCTCCAAATTCTTCAACAACGACGTGGAAGAGTCCCATTTCATATTCGGCATCGACGGGCTCGATGTCGAGGAAACGATCATGGTCTCCGGGGTGGAGTTTTACTCCCCGTCGAAGAATCCGCGCGTCGTTCGGGAGGCGACCGACGGAGCCGTTGATTCGGAACTTTTCCACTTTGGCCCACGCCGATGCGCCACGAACGCGTTGGTTCACCAGGTTTCCAAGTGCGGGCGAAGATCGGCGGCTGACGCGGCTAGAAACCGCGTCCAAAAAGCGCTGAGCGTACTGCGGAGATTGAGACCGGGGGCCGCTCCGATCATGGTGAGCAAATCCTATGTCGTCATCGACCCGGAGGGGCGCATCAACGGCGCAAGCACGCACACGTTCGAACGCGCGGAGGACGATATCACCAAAAAGTTCATCATCAACGCCGAATTTATCTCCCAACACTCCACCCACCTGAATGATCTGGAGAGAGGGATGGCGAAAGCGTCGGCGCACGGCTTCTCCAGCAAAGTGGACGACGCGCTTTACTGGCTAAGGAGGGCTGAGGAGAGCTATTCCCCCGGAGAAAGGCTTTTATCCTACTGGATATCTCTCGAAACGCTCTGCTCGAAACCGGAAAAGACCTCCTCGAACTGGTTCGCGACGAACGAAAAGGACAGCGAGGAGAACATCGACGTGATCGTCGCCGTGGTGGGCAAGGCGAGAGCGGTCACGAAAGCCTATGAATATGGTTGGACACTGCGTCAACAAGTCATGGTCGCGAACATGAACAACGGAGGTCGGCTGATACCTCCTGACCTTCTTGTAAAGGCCGGGTTCGCGCACGTCCCTGGAGAAATGATAACGCTACGCTCTTTCATAGACGCCTTGGGCGATCTGGCGACTATCGACCTTGGCGAGCTGATGAACGAGCAAGTCGAGGACTTGCGGTCCTTCTACGTGGACACGAAGATGGCTTTGCGGAAACTGGCGGAGTTTTACAGGGATTCCGCCGATGAGGTCAACTTTGTCTACAGAATGAGGAACAAGATAGCGCACGATGGGAACAGCGAGCACCCCCTGTTGGAGTTTGTGAGCGCCATGGCCGGGGATTACACGCACGTGATGTTCTCCAGGATCATGGAGGCGTTTTCCCCCGGCGATTGTCCAGGCCCGGCGAGCGCGTTGATAGGCATAGCACAAAATTACGACATGATGGAGAAGCGGCTGGAGGATGGAGAGCCGGTCCATCAAGTGTTGGGCCTTTGAGCAAGAATCTTGCCGCTTGCGGTTGACCCGCTCTTGCGGCGCAACCGCAATGACCTGCGGCATGACGAGGATCGCTCCAATCGCCACCATTGGAGGGGGAAGCATGACGAAAAAAGGGGGTGGGATGAGGAAGACGCGGACGTCCCGGCAACCACTCACCCGCTCCGAGATCATGTCGCGCGTCAGATCGGTCGACACGAAACCCGAGATGCTCGTCCGGCGGGCTCTGTGGAAAGCGGGCCTGCGGTACCGCCTGCATGATCGAGGCCTCGCCGGATGCCCAGACATCGTGTTTCGATCAAGGCGGATCGCCATCTTCGTCCATGGTTGCTTCTGGCATGGTCACGAGGGTTGCCCCCGCCACCGCATTCCCAAAACTAGATCCGACTGGTGGACTGCCAAGATCGCCCGCAACAAGGAGCGCGACGAGGCGGCGATGAAGTCGCTCGCGGCCATGGGATGGAGGGTCGTCGTCCTTTGGGAGTGCGAATTGTCCGAACCAGAAAAATTGGAAGATGTCGCGCAGGCCATAAAAAACGCACCCCGCGTTTCCTAACTTTCACGACGGCGCGGGGACGCCCCTTTGCGAACATGATGGGCACGAAACAACGCCTGTCACTGACCGGCAGTATCGTCGGAAAGGCATCCGATCTGCGCACCCAACTCACCAAAGGGCGTTCTGCAGACCGGTGGAAAGAGATACGAAACTCTCGCCACCCAGAACAGAGTGGGACCGGTGGCAAGGTCCGGTTACTGGGCATCAGTAAACGCTGAGATACCTATCTCCGAACGCTGCTCACCCACGGAGCGCGGGCAGTCGTGAATCTCCAAGTCAAGAACCGAATCCCCTGGATTAATAAGCTGCTCTCAGACGGCCCCAAAACGTGGTCGTCGTGGCGCTTGCCAACAAGATGGCGCACACGATCTGGACATTACTGGTAAGGGACAGGCAATATGACCCACAATACACCGTGCGTGTTGCCGCCTGATACCAGGAGCATTACTGAAGTTCAGCAAAGAGAGTTGCGCAGATAGATAGACGATTGATGGCATAACAGGTTAGACCGGGGAAGGAAGAGCCTGGTGGTTCCTTGTCCTTAAAGGACGTTGACGAGTTGAGGCCACTTCCAGCGGATTTCATCAGGACCAGCAGGCAAAGTCTGCACGAAAGGTCGGATATAAGGCGGTACTTTGGCCTCACATCGCCAAGGATCGAAAGTTTGCTTGCACGAACGGAGGCATCCATATAAGGAACCAAGGAATATACTAAAACGGCGGGGTTTTCTTATTTTAGAATGGAGAATTAAAAAATGGATATAACATCCGATAGTTTGCAAAAGACGGTTGTTTTATTTTATGCGTATCGAGATGGCATTTTGATGACACCGACATTTGGTGTAGTCGTGAAAAAAGAGGAACGCTTTTTTGCAGTGTCGGTCGCTCATGCTGTTACAGATCGTGAGCGTTTCGAGGTGTGGACGGGCGTGCATTCAGATATCGTAAAGAATTTTGATATGTATACAGCGGGCAAACGCCTCGTCTCCGCTGCGTCTGATGCCGTACAAACAGCAGAAAGCGACGATATCATGGCCATTCCGCTTGACGACTATACGGGCGATGCTTTTGATATTGTGGTTTCAGACATCGGGCTATTGCGATCTGCACTCATTACCTGCCTAGACTTCGCGCCTGATGATGATCAGATTTTGCAAAACGTACTAGATGGCCAAGCGGGCCTCGTAGAACAAGAAGATTCTTTTCATCTGCGACTGACATCCCAAGGTAAGGCAGGCATGTCAGGCGCCCCCGTTGTCGTGGATATCGGCAATGGGAAGTTTGGCCTCGTTGGGCTCTACACGGGCACGCCGAGGACTACCCCCTTAACGATTACCGCCACTACCGAGCACGCGAACGTCGTGAAGATCGGACAATTTATGAGTACATTGCCGATTTGATTACAGCAGGTGTTATGAGGGCGTTACTGAAATTATGTCAATCGGTTCGCATAATCCGGCATTATAAATGACTTTTGTTGCGAAGAGAGGAGGAGCGTGACTTGTTTGAAGACAAGACGACAATCACTGCCACATGGATTAATATAGATGGTGGGGGCCAATTGGATGGCTTTTATACATCTAATGGAGCGCTTGCCGTTAACGCGGATGAAATAGGAACACAGGTTTGCCGCTGCCGCCTTAGAAATAAATACGATCATAGCGACGAATTTGAGGTTGTTATCATAGCTGGCCACGGAAACATTATATTTAGGGCGGACTGTTATGAGGATGTAGGGGGCGAATATCATTTAGACAGATTCGATTCCCAAGATGGGGGTGAAATAATTTTAGTTCACCAAGACGAGATGGAAATAATCTATTTCCATCTGTTCTGATGGTTTCGCAACTGCTCCGTGCCCAAGGTTATTTCCTTGGGCAATTATGTGGTGATGCTCTGGGAAGTCTGGTTGAACTCAGATCTCCTGATTCCATTCGCTTGTCATATCCGGATGGTGTTCGTGACATGCATGATGGCGGTTCATGGGATACTATTGCTTTCCATCCGGACATGATACGCACCTGACGAACAGAGCAGAACGCCTTAACCTCGTTCGACAAAATTAAAAAAAGCCGACCAGGAGGCCGGCTTTTGTTTACTGAAATGATGAATTATTGGCTTCTTGAGTGGTTGCGGACGTTTCTTGCATGATGCCCAATTCGGCATCAATTTCTGCGGTTTCCGCATCGAGGTTCCGATCAATCTGGGCGCACAGAACTGGATCCGCAAGGATTTCCTTTTGCTTTGCAATAACCTGGGCTTCGGTCATGCCCATTTGTTTCATTGACAGCTTGCGCGCTTCTGCCGTGAGCTGCCAATTACGTCGCTCCTGCCGCTCCCGCGTGAATCGCTTCGTCAGCGTGTTGACCGTGCCGATTAGCCGATACACTTGCGTCTGCATTTGGATTTCGCCAATTTCAGCGTCGTGCGCGTCCTGTTGCGCGTTCGATACAGCGGCAGAGTCTGTCGCCCGCCCGCTCTCCCGCCCCACGTTCTTCCCGATGATATAATCCATCATGCCCATGTTCGATCTCCTTTGCGTACCGCGTCGTTCCGTTCATCCCGTTTGTTTCGTGCATACATCATACCACCGCGCGGGCGGTGAGCGAATTTCATCATGGATATCGGCGGCTGGTTCGTGGGAGAGGCGTTGCAGGCGTTTCTGACCGGCATGGGCGGCACACAGGTCGGCATCATCGGGTTCGCGGCCATACTCGCGGTCATCATCGCCACGGTGCTGATGTTCATCAAAACCGTCCTGAAACTCATCACGCACCTTGCAGACCGTGCTCCGCAATGGATTGGCGGTCACTCCGGTCAGGGTCTGGGCGAGGCGGACATCGCGCAAGGGGCTATCTCCAATGCGGGGTCTGGCGCCGGGAAGTACGGCATGTATGCTGGGGACAAGATGAATGCTGGTATGGATTCGATGAATGCCAGCGCCAAAGGCCGCGCGGATGAACAGGAAAGAGCGGCGGCATCGGCGTCGTCTGCGGAAACCGCCGAGCGGCGTCACCAGGAAATGATGGGTGCGCTGAGTGGGGGAAAAGCGGCGGGGCAGGATAGTGGTGAGACTAAACCGGAGGTTGGTAAAGGGGGGAATAAGTTATGACCAATTGTAACACGAATAAGGATGCCTAAAAACCTGGGCATCCTTTACAGCCTTCTAGTTCACGGACGAAGGGCCGTTGTTCGTGGCGTTTGTTGCATCAGTAGAGGTGCCAATCGTATCGGTATCGATCTCTTTGTCTTGCCCATCGAGGAACTGTTTCATGTGTTCACTTACGCCCGGCAAATCGCTGACCCTGTCCTGATCTTCATAAACGTCATCCGCAGTCATTCCTGCCTTTTCCATAAGTGACAATTTGCGCAATTCCGCAGTGCGCTGCCAACCACGACGTTCCCGCCGTTCCCGATAGAACCGCTTCCTGGTTACCTCCAGTTCTTCCCGCGTCTGCTTCAACGCGATGGCGATGGCCAGGGCGGTGTTTTGGGCCTGGTCTGCGGTACCTCTGGCCTGGATGGCGTCCATTTCCGCGCGATGCGCCGCTCCGCTGTCCTGGGAGTTCCGCGCCTCTTCCCGCCCCACGTTCTTCCCGATAATATAATCCATCATGCCCATGTTCGATCTCCTTTGCGTACCACGTCGTTCCGTTCATCCCGTTTGTTTCGTGGATTCATCATACCACCGCGCGAGCGGTGAGCGAATCCGGTCTCAGGAATGAAGTAATGCCATTCGCACGGGAAGATTAAAGAGCCTTTCCGTAAAAACGTTCCATCCATTGATTGTCCCACCTTTTGAAAGCACCACCTTGGCATCCACCAAACTGGCCTCGTGCTTTTTTAGCAGGGTGTACAGATCAAAATGAACTGCTCCCGCCAAGCCTATACGGCTATGGCGTGAGTTTCGTGCTTCATCGCGGCGAAACTTCCACCGCTCCACATCTCGGACGGTTCCCGCCCGGAATCGAAAACCGGTTCGCTTTTCACCGTGGAGCCTTCTGTGCCTTCTCCGTCGGCATTCTCCCGCCGCTTCCGGTTCGGTCCTTCGGGTAATATTCACCCCAGCATCTTCGCCAGGTCCTCCGCTCTCAAGTGAGTATAGCGTTTCAGCATCTGCAAGGTCTTGTGCCCTGTGATGGCCGCCACCTGCATGGGATTCAATCCCTTCTCGAAGAAACGACTGGTGGCCTCGTGGCGGAGGTCGTGAAAGCGTAGATCCTCGATACCTGCTCGG
>JAKBXD010000063.1 GCA_021840785.1 Pseudomonadota bacterium | reverse complement strand
TTGTTGGTTGCGGCGCCGCTCGTCGGCGCTCAGGCCAGCGTGGTAAGGCAGGGCGCCGAGTCCCTCACCTTGCAGCCATTCGGCCACTTCTTCGACGCGCTTGCGGGACAAGCAGTAAACGATGCCAGCCTCTCCCGCGTGGCGGTCGCGGATGAAGCGCAGCAAGGCGTTGCGTGCGCCCTGACTGCCGCTGTGGATGTGGTAACGGATATTGGGGCGATCGAAGGAGCGGATAAAGACGGCGGCCTTCTGCAACGCCAGTCGCTCGATGATTTCCTGGCGGGTTTTCGAGTCGGCGGTAGCGGTAAGGGCGATCCGCGGCACCAGGGGAAAGCGCTCATGCAGCACCCGAAGCTGCAGGTATTCCGGGCGAAAGTCGTGGCCCCATTGGGAGACGCAGTGGGCTTCATCGATGGCGAAAAGATTGACGGTACTTCTTTGCAGCAGGGCGAGGGTGCGCTCCTGTAGTAAGCGCTCCGGGGCGATATAAAGCAGATCAATGGCCCCTTGCAGCAGTGCTTCTTCGGTGGCGCGCGCTTCTGCGGGGCTGGCGCTGGAGTTCAGGGCGGCAGCCGCTACACCTGCCTGACGCAGGGCATCGACCTGATCTTCCATGAGCGCTATTAACGGAGAAACCACCACGCCGACCCCTGCCCGGGCGATGGCGGGAATCTGATAGCATAAGGATTTGCCGCCTCCGGTGGGCATGAGCACCAGCGCATCTTTGGCCGCCATCAGGGTCTGGATCACCTCTTCCTGTGGTGCCCGGAAGGCATCATAGCCGAAGGTATGGCGGAGTATTTCTAGGATGGATACCAATTTTATCCGTTACCGGGTTGCGCAAACATCGGGCAGGATGTCTGATAAATCACGGGTTCTGTACCATCGATGCGTGCGACACTGAGTTGGCGGCCCCAGACGCAGCCGCTGTCCAACGCCAACAGGCGTGGCTGCACCAGCAGACCTTGGGTGGCCCAGTGACCGCAGATGATGGCGCCAGAAGTCTGCTTTTCAAAAAACCACTGGTGCCAGGGCGCAAACTCATGGGCAACGTCCTTGGGCGGCGTGTTGGGCCAGCTAAAAAAGCCTTTGGCGGTCACGTAGCGGGCTCGGGTGAATACGGCGACCCGGAAACGCTGTGCCTCATCCTCGTTACGGCAATCCTGCCAGCGGTTGGGTGCCGGCGCCGCCCAAAGGGAGCGCATGAAGCGCCGCCAGTGAAGACCATGCAGGGCATTTTCGACGGCATCGGCATGGCCTCGCGCTGTTGCCATGTCCCAGTCGGGATGAATGGCGGCGTGGACCATGGTCCACCCCAGTTGCGGATCGGTATGCAGCAACGGGCTGCTGCGTAACCATTCCATCCGTTCGTCTACCTGGGGGTCGGCTAGCAAGAGGGCGAGGGTGTCACTTTTTTTTGCCGGAGTGATGCCCGCCCAACGCGCGAGTGCGTAGAAATCATGATTGCCGAGGACGATCCGCACGCGGTCGCGCCAGGTGTAAAGTCGCTTGATGACGGCGTGGCTGTCCGGCCCCCGATTGACGAGGTCGCCCGCCAGCCAGAGCTGGTCTGTTTTCGGTGTAAAGCCAATTTGCTCCAGCAGAGCGCTAAAGGGTGCATAGCAACCCTGCAGGTCGCCCATGGCGTATATGGCGGCCATATTTTAGAGCGTGATGACCTGATCAGAGAGTTTCATCTGGCGAACGAGGGTTTTCATGCTCGCCACTTTAATACCGGGAATCAAGACCCGATTTTCAACCGTGTGCAGCCATTCGAGGCCGATCACGTGAATTTCGGCTCCTAATTCTTGAACCTCCGCGATGAGGTCGTGGTGGACACGTCGCCGCGCTCCCAGATCTTCCGAATGGAGTGCGAGTGATGCGGCCCCTTCAGCCAGAAATACACTGACCACGATCTCATCGGCGACGGCTGCCGCCGCCATGCGCAGGCCTTGGAGAACGGGATTGCCGCCGGCGTCCGGATGGGATCTGATGAGAATGGTCCAGTGCATGGTCTTTACGCTCTTTGTCATCTGTAACTCTTCAAAAGCTTGCGGGTCGGCGTCCCGCTTTGATGTATGACGTTACAAGCTTAGCATAAAAATGCCCCAAGGGAGATTTTGTCTGGCACGATGCCTGAGTTCGCTTGACCCTTTTCGTAGTCACCGATATAAATCGATCTTGGCAATATCCAATGGAGAACAACGATGGGACTATGGATGCGGAGCGTGTTGTTTATGGCACCGTGTATGGTCCCGGTGTTCGCCAGGCTGCCCATGGCGGGCCAAATGGGAACGCCATTTGAGTGATGCGGCGACTCTGGCCATTGTCGCGTCACGCCAGCCACCCGCACGCTGGCTGGCGACGCTTACGGCGGCCGCTGTTCTGGTTTTTTTGCTGGCGCCTTTTGCGGCACTGGTTTTTGCCACGGACTGGCATGATTTTCAGTTTGCTCCCGGTGATCTCGGTGCTATCCGGGTTTCCCTGTTTTATAGCGGTCTGGCGCTTATGCTGGTGGTGCTGGCGGGGACGCCACTCGCCTGGTGGCTGGCGCATTGTCATTATCGCGGCAAATGGCTGGTGGATGCCTTGCTGTTGCTGCCGCTGCTGACTCCGCCTCTGGCTATGGGTATTTTGCTGAGCTCCTTTTACGGGCCTTATGCGCCGGTGGGTGGTTTGTTCCGTCAGGCGGGGCTCTATCTGACCAATACCGCACCAGCCTTTGTGCTGGCACAGATCTACGGGGCCATGCCCTACTATGTGCTGGCAGCGCGGGCGGCCTTCGAGGGGGTGTCTGAAGAGCTGGAGCAGATCAGCCGTACCCTGGGGCGCAACCGCTGGCAGACTTTCTGGCTGGTGACGTTGCCTCTGGCACGTCTGGGGCTGACGGCCGGGGTGGCGCTGGCCTGGGTGCGCGCTATGGGAGAGTTTGGTATCGTGCTCATTGTGGCGTATTTCCCGCAGGGAATTCCGGTGAAGCTTTGGGTCAATCTGCAGGATATCGGATTGAGTGCGGTTTACCCTCTGCTCTGGGTTTTCTTTTTGGTCGCGGTGCCTTTACCGTTGTGGCTGGGGCTGCGCTCGCGTCGGCAGGGGATGTTTTGATGGTGCCGTGCTAAGCCCATGGACATTCGCTATCAGTTAGAAAAGCCGGTCGTGCTGGACGTTCAGATGCAAGTGCGGGATTTCACCGTTCTCCTCGGCCTTTCCGGAGAGGGCAAGACTTTGCTGTTGAAGGCCATCGCTGGCCTGATTCCAGCGCGTGGGCATCCTTTCGCCGGGCTTGCTGCCGAGCGGCGGCCCATCGGCTATTTGCCGCAAGGCTATGCGCTTTTCCCGCACCTGCGGGCTTGGGAAAATGTCGCCTTTCCGCTGCCCAGGGGCGCCGGTCGCCGCGCGCAGGCGATGAATTTGCTAACGCGCGTGGGGCTTGCCGATTTGGCGGAGCGCTATCCGGCGGCGCTTTCCGGCGGGCAACGCCAGCGGGTGGCGCTCGCCCGCGCTTTGGCCCGGCGTCCTGAATTGCTGCTGCTGGATGAGCCCACCTCGGCGCTGGACATGGCCACCCGCGATGAAATTCTGGACGAACTCATCCGTGAGGTCCACGACTTTGGGGTGCCGGTGCTGGCCGTGAGTCATGATCCACACTTGGCGATGCTTGCCGATCATATGGCCGTATTGCTGGATGGGCGCGTTGTGCAGGAGGGGCCTCCCCGTGCAGTGTTTGCGCGGCCCGCCACTATGAGGGCGGCACGTTTGCTGGGGTTTCGTAATTTCCTGACGGGACGCGTTGCGGAAATAGAGCGATCCGGAATGGTGGTGGCGGGAGCCGACTGGCGTTTGCGTGCCGACTTGCAGCACGGCATGCGTCCGGGTATGGCGGTGACCGTGGCCATTCGTTCCGAGGACCTCGTGCCGGGCGAAGCTCTGGGTGGCGCGGCGCCGAATGTCCTGAAATTGCAGGTCGCGGCACTGCGCGAGGAGGGGGTTGCCTTGCGCGTCAGAATGGGGGGCACTGTGTGTCTCGATATGCTGTTACCGCGCATGCAGTGCGCAGGCAGGTCGCTGGTGCTGGGCGCCGAGCTGTGGGTGCAGGTGGCACCAGAGCATGTGCACGTAATGGCGGAGTAAATCAGGGCATTCAGCACCGCTGTTGCCGTGCCGGGCGGTTTTTCGCATGTGTATTGATGTTGACAGGGTTGGGCGATGGCGCCAGAATATGCCACTTAATTTCCCGCAGTCGCGGGATTGTGGATATGGAGAGTACTAAAGTTGGCCAATACAGCTCAGGCGCGCAAGCGCGTATTACAAAATGAAAAACGGCGCTTGCACAATGCCAGTCTGCGCTCGCGCCTGCGCACTTATGTGAAGGGTGTGCTGAAGGCCGTACATATCGGCAATCAGGAGCAGGCACGCATCGCGTTGCGCGCTGCGGAGTCGGTCATCGACAAGACGGTGGGCAAGGGTGTGACACACCGCAATATGGCGGCGCGCACCAAAAGCCGGCTCTCGGCTCGCGTCAAAGCCATGGGTAACGTCGCTGGGTAAAGGCGGCAGGTAAGCTCCCGCAACCCGTGCGGGATACAGAGCGGGGGGCGATCCGGTGGTGTGGATCGCCCCCCGCTTTTGTGCGTGGCAAACTATTTATCAGGTTTTGCCGAGCATCCCCCGCAGTCGGGCGAAGGCGGCAGCCGGATCCATTTCTTCTTCGGGGTCCCGATCACCCTGCCAGTCCAGGTGCTCTTTAGGGATTTCCTGGAGGAAGCGGGACGGCTTCGGATGGACGTCCTGGCCGTAGCGGCGGCGTTTGCGACAGAGACTCAGAGTCAGTCGGAAGCGGGCGCGCGTCATGCCCACATAGAAGAGGCGGCGTTCTTCTGCAATCTGCTCCGGGGTTTCGCTGTTGCGGTGCGGCAGCAGTTCTTCCTCGGCACCCGCCAGAAACACCTGGGGAAATTCCAGCCCTTTAGCGGCGTGCAGGGTGGACAGGCGCAGCACATCGCGGTCGTCGTCTTCCGCGCGCTCCAGTACGTTGAAGAGCATCAGGCGATTGAGTATTTCCGCGAGGGTTTGCGGGCCCTCGTCCTGTTCTTGCAAGCGCTGCATCCAGCTCAGAAGTTCCTGAATATTCTCCCAACGGCGTCCTACCTCTTTTTCGTCACCTTCATTCTGTAAATACTGCAGATAGCCGATTTCTTCGGGTAGGCTCTGCAAGGCCGGGATAATTTCGGCTTTGTCCACTTCGTCGGCCTTAAGATTCACCCAGCCGGCGAAGCTGTGCAGGGCAGTACGCGCCTTTTCAGGCAACTCCAACGCGTCTTCCCAAAGCGCGGCGAACAGCGAGAGATTGCGTTCCTTGGCGAAAGCGCCCAGGCGCTCCAGTGTGCCGCTGCCGATGCCCCGCCGTGGGGTGTTGACCGCACGCAGAAAAGCGGGATCATCGTCGGGGTTGACCAATAGCCGCAGGTAGGACAAAAAGTCCTTGATTTCACTGCGTTCAAAGAAAGAGAGGCCGCCGGATATCTGGTAAGGAATGCGGGCATTGCGCAGCGCCGCTTCAAAAGGGCGGGCCTGATGGTTGCTACGATACAAAATGGCGTAGTCGCGGTATTCCCCCTGCCGTTGGAAGCGATCGCGGAGTATGGCGTTGACTACTTGCTCCGCCTCGTCAATCTCATTGGCGCAGCGCAGAGCGCGGATACAGTGGCCATCGCCCAGCGTGCTCCACAGGCGTTTTTCAAAGAGGTGAGGATTTTGCGCAATGACCGCATTGGCGGCCTGGAGAATGCGGCCGGTGGAGCGGTAGTTCTGCTCCAGTTTGACGACTTTGAGGTTGGGGAAATCCTGCGCCAGCCGATGCAGGTTGTCGGCAGCCGCACCCCGCCAGGAGTAGATGCTCTGGTCATCATCTCCCACCGCCGTCAGGTTGTGACGGGTGCCCAGCAGCGTTTGCACCAGGCGGTACTGCGCCCCATTGCTGTCCTGATATTCATCCACCAGCAGGTAGCGGATGCGGTCCTGCCAGTCGTGGCGGGCTTCTGCGTGGTCTTGCAGCAGGCGGGTGGGCAGGAGGATGAGATCATCCAGATCCACCGCGTTGCAGGCACTGAGGGAGCGCTGATATGGCGCGTATATGTTGGCGGCCTCCTGACCGAGACGGTCATCCGCATGCGCTTCCTCGGGGAAGAAACCGTCATTCTTGAAGCGGGAGATACGTGCCTGAATGGCTTCGGCGAGATCGCTGGGGCCGCTCGCCTCGCGCAGCAGGTTGCGCACCATGCCTAAGCTGTCGCCAGGGTCAATGACGCTGAAGTTGCCGCGATAACCCAGGCGCTCGATGTCTTTGCGCAGGATTTGCAGGCCGAGATGATGAAAGGTGGAGACCATCAGACCCCGGCTGTTATGGCCCTGCAAAGCCTCCGCGACGCGGTTTTTCATCTCGCGGGCGGCCTTGTTGGTGAAGGTCACGGCGCAGATGTGACGGGGGGCTATCTGTTGCTCGCGGATGAGATGGACGATTTTCTGCGTGATGACCCGTGTCTTGCCCGAGCCGGCCCCGGCCAGCACCAGCAAAGGGCCGTGAATGTGTTTTACCGCTTCCTGCTGTGGCGGGTTGAGCTCAGCCATGGGCATTATGCAGAGGTGATCTGCGGCAGCTAATTATCGGCTGCCAGTGTGGTTTTGGGTGATTCGGCGAACCCGCCCTTATAGGCCCACCAGATTACCAGCGGACCGAGAATAATCATGGGTACGGATAAGACCTGACCCATGGTGTAGGGACCGAAGACAAAGCCCAACTGAATATCCGGCTGCCGCGTATACTCCACGAGGAAACGGAAGATGCCATAAAAGAGGACAAACATGCCACCGACGGCACCGGCAGGACGCGCTTTACGGCTGTAGACAGTCAGAATCAGCAGGAGCAGGACGCCTTCCAGCAGAAATTCATAGAGTTGCGAGGGCTGCCGGGGTTGCGGACCACCGGCGGGGAAAACCATGGCCCAGGGGAGATCGCTGACACGACCGAAAAGTTGATCGTTGATGAAATTGGCGAGACGTCCCCGCCCCAACCCGATAGGTACGGCCGGCGCGATGAAGTCCAGCGTAGGCAGAAAGGCATGTTGTTGATGGAGTCGCGCAAATGCCCAGCAGGCGATGACGACGCCCAGGAGGCCGCCGTGAAAGGACATGCCGCCATCCCAGATGGCCAGCATTTTCACGGGATTGGTGAGGTAATAGGGGAGGTTGTACCAGAGCACATAGCCCACCCTGCCACCCAGAATAGCGCCGACGGCCACATAAAATTCCAGGTCGACGACCTGCTCTTTGCGCCAGTTCCAGTGCGCCATGCGGCCGCGCCGGATGAGCCAGACGGTGGCTATGACAAAACTGATGATTTCCAGCAGTCCGTACCAATGAATGGTGATGGGGCCGAGCTGGAAGCCAACGGTATTGATATCCGGAAAGTGGAGCATGGGACCCTCGCAATTTTAGGCCACGATGGCGGAGCGATGCGCTTCTGTCAAGGTATGGCACAGTATGGGCTTTAACGCGGCAACTGCATGGTGACGCAGTGCAGACTGCCGTGCTGACGGGCCAACTCGCCGCAGGGGACCGGGATCACTTCCCGGTCAGGGAAGATGTGTTGCAGACGTTCTTGTGCAATGTGGTCGGCGGGGTCGTCATAGGTGGGCAACAGGACGGCGGCGTTGAGGATGAGAAAGTTGGCATAGGTCAGGGGGAGACGGTTGCCCTCTTCGTCAAACTGCGCTTGCGCCCAGGGCAGAGGGATCAGGTGGTAGTTCTCGCCGTTACGGTTGCGGCAGGCGCTGAGCTCCGCAGCCATCTGCTGGAGTGGGGCGAAATGACTGTCGTCGGGGTCATCGCAACTCTGGTAGGCGATGGTGTGCGGGTTGCAGAAGCGGGCGAGAGTGTCGATATGGGCATCCGTGTCATCGCCTTCCAGATGGCCGCTGTGCAGCCAGAGAATGCGTTCTACGCCGAGCTGGGCGCGGAGGGCGTCCTCGATCTGCGCCGCTGACCATTGCGGGTTGCGGTTGGGCGAGAGCAGGCAGGCGCTGGTGGTCAGCAGGGTGCCCGCGCCGTCCACTTCAATACTGCCGCCCTCCAGAACCATCCCGGAAATCTCCAGTGCCGCGTTTCCGTAAGCGCCTTGGGCATGCAGGTGGCGGGTAATCTGGTTATCCAGGTCGGCGCGGAATTTGAGGCCCCAGGCATTGAAGGCGAAGTCCATCAGTTTACGCTGACCGGCAGGGTTCTGCAGGATGAGGGGACCGTGATCGCGGGTCCAGGAATCATTGCTGGGAACGGTGTGGAGATGGCAGCGCGCGAGATCGGCACCGGCGTGCCGCAGATATGTCTTGCAGACCTTGATGCTGGTCGTGTCATGGCAGGCAATGAGTACCTCTTCGCGGAAGCTGATTTCACGGGCAATCCTGGCGAATACTGGCAGCACCGCCTCCAGGCGCGGCGCCCAGTCGCTATCGGGGTGCGGCCAGGTAAGTTGTACCGCATGTTGCGGGGCCCATTCCGGGGGTAGGGTATATTCGGTCGTCATGATGCATTCCGCTCCACATGATTATGACGTGATCATAGTGGTTTAAAGGCTTTTCGTCAGCCTGTCCCACAGGCTAAACTACGCCCTATGCAAAAATCCGCCGAACGCATTGATCATTTACTGTCTCGCCTGGGATATTGCAGCCGTTCCGAAGTGCGTGATCTATTGCGCGAGGGGCGGGTGCGCGTGGCCGGAGAATTGTTGCGCAAAGCCTCTGCCAAAGTGGATGCGGCGCTGGTCTGGGTGGATGAGGAGCCTATTGATCACCCCCATGCCCTCTATCTGCTCTATCACAAACCTTTGGGCAAGGTTTGTGCTCACGATGATCCGCGCGCCATCTATCAGGATTTTCCCTTGCGCTGGCGCTACCGGCGACCGTCGCTGAGCAGTGTCGGGCGTCTGGACCGCGAGACTAGCGGTGTCTTGCTGCTCACCGATGATGGGGATTGGCTGCACCACTGGACGAGCCCGCGCCGCGCCATTCCCCGGGTGTATCGGGTGACCCTGCAGGAGCCGTTGCGGGGCGATGCGGCGGATATCCTGGCTGCGGGAACTCTGATGCTGGAAGGTGAAGAGACTCCGTGTCGTCCCGCAGCAATGCAGCACTTGACAGATCAGGAGATCTTGCTGACCCTGACGGAGGGGCGATACCATGAGGTTCGGCGGATGTTTGCCGCTCTGGATAATCTGGTGCTGACCCTGCAGCGAGAGGCCTTCGGCCCCTTTGTGCTGGGCGATCTGCCTCCCGGGCAATGGCGTGAACTCACGGAACCAGAGCGTACGATGGAGAAAGTCCCATGATCTGGGCGCCGCATGTGACGGTAGCCGCTGTTGTAGAGGAGAACGGCCGTTTTCTGCTCGTGGAAGAGATGGTGGGGGGGCGGCGCTGCTTCAATCAGCCTGCCGGCCACTGGGACCCCGGTGAAACGCTGTTGGATGCAGTGGTCCGCGAGACCCTGGAGGAAACGGGCTACACCTTCCAGCCGGAATATCTGACGGGCGTTTATCACTGGGAATTTCCTGAGAAAAACCTGACTTACCTGCGCTTTGCTTTCGGGGGGCGCCTTGGCCCCCGAGACATGAGCCGTGCCCTGGATGCGGGCATTATCGGTCCAGCCTGGTTGACTCCGGGGGAAGTGGTGGCGCGCCGAGGGGAGATGCGCAGCGTCATGGTGCAGCGCTGTATGGCCGATTATCAGGCGGGCAAACGCTATCCACTGGATCTGCTGCACGCGGGAGTGGACTGACGCGGACCCGTCTGCGTGCTATATTGCGACATAAACGCATCGGCAGAGACGATGAACATGATAGACGCGGACGGCTATCGCCCCAATGTGGGCATGATTATTTGTAACGAACACAATCAGGTGTTGTGGGCCAAACGCCGGGGTGAAAATGCCTGGCAGTTCCCCCAGGGCGGCATTGATTATGCGGAAACGCCGGAACAGGCGATGTTTCGTGAGCTGGAAGAAGAAGTGGGGACCGCCAAGGTCTGTATTCTTGGCCGGACGCGGGGCTGGTTGCGCTACGAAGTGCCCTGTGCCCGTCACCGCACCTCGCGGCGCCGTTATCGTGGGCAGAAGCAGATATGGTTTTTACTTCGTTTTGAAGGCGAAGAAGCGGAAATTAACCTGCGCACCCAGCAGCCGGAGTTTGAGGACTGGCGCTGGGTGGATTACTGGATGCCGGTGAATGAAATCATTGCCTTCAAGCGCCGCGTGTACTGGCAGGCTTTGCAGGAATTGGCGCCGTTGATCAACATGGACCCGCCGCCCATGACGAATCCCTGCGGCCCCGCGGGCTGACACCCGGTCGGTGGGGCCAGCCCCGACTTCGACGGGAGTCCTGCCGTAGTATAGACATTACGGGGGTTCCACAGCATCCATCCGTCCGATCCGAAAGTCTGCGCCGCATCGATCTGCGCCGCGATCTCCTCGCCCCCGAAGGGTTTCCCGCCAAAGGCGTAATCACGAAATGCCTGCAGCCAGGGGCGGAAGCGCACGGCCGGCAACCCCGTTCTTTCCTCGGCCTTGCGCA
>JAKBXD010000062.1 GCA_021840785.1 Pseudomonadota bacterium | reverse complement strand
ATTTTGCATAACAAGGATGGGGTCGGCTGAATGTCTATTCTGCGGCTGGAGGCAGGGCAAGTGGAATGGGGTGGCCGGGCGCTGCTGGACCATGCCGAGTTGAATCTGGAGGCGGGCGAGCGGGTCGGTCTTATCGGCCGCAACGGCGAGGGCAAGTCTACCTTATTGCAAGTGCTGGCGGGCCTCTGTCCCTTGGATGCGGGGACGCTGTGGGTGGCACCCGGTGTGCGCCGCGCCTACCTGGCGCAGGAGCCGGAGCTGGCCGGAGAGCACGACCTGCTCACCGCCATCAAATCCGGGCATCCGGCCTGGCGGCACTTGCAGAATGCCGATGCGGACGACGCCCACGCCCATGCCCTCGCCGACCATCACGATGCCTGGCAGATCGACTATAAGGCAGAGGCCCTGCGCGACAGCCTGGGGCTGCCCACTGAAGGTATGGTCAGCGCCCTTTCCGGCGGCCAGCGCAAGCGGGTGGCCATTGCCGCCACCCTCGTCGCCGAGCCGGACCTGCTCTTTCTCGACGAACCCACCAACCATCTCGACCTGCCCGCGATCCTGGCACTGGAGCAATCCCTGCTACGCCATCGCGGCACGCTGGTCTTCGTCACCCACGACCGGCGTTTTCTCGACCGCCTGGCGACCCGCATCATCGAACTGGATCGCGGGATACTGCGCAGTTTTCCCGGTACCTTTGCGGCTTATCAAAGCCGCAAAGCCGAAGTCCTCGCCGCTGAGGCGGCCGCCGATAGCCGTCTGGAAGGGCAATTGGCGGAAGAGGAGGCCTGGCTGCGCCAGGGCGTCAAGGCCCGTGCCAAGCGCAACCAGGGCCGCCTGCGCCGTCTGGAGGGGCTGCGTGAGGAGCGCGCCAGCCGTCGCCAACAGCAGGGGCAGGCCACCCTGCAAATCAGCACCGCGGACCGTTCCGGCGCACTCATTGCCGAGCTGGATCACGTTTCTTTTGCCTATGAAGGGCGTCCGGTCATCCGCGATTTTTCCACGCGCATTGAACGCGGCGACCGGGTGGGCATCATCGGCCCCAATGGGGCGGGCAAGACGACACTGCTGCGCCTGATCCTCGGCGAGCTGGAGCCACAAGAGGGGACGATCCGCCGCGGCACCAAACAGGAGGTCGCCTACTTCGACCAGATGCGGTCCACTCTCAACCCCGAGAGCCGCGTGTTGGACGCCATCGCCGATGGCAATGATTTTATAGAAATCAATGGTGAACGCCGTCATGTGCTGAGCTATCTGCAGGATTTCCTCTTCCCACCCAGCCGCGCGCGGGGGCTGATCAAGGCGCTCTCCGGCGGCGAGCGGGCACGACTGCTGCTCGCCCGACTGTTTGCCCGCCCGGCTAACATCCTGGTGCTGGACGAGCCCACCAATGATCTGGACCTGGAGACACTGGAAGTTCTGGAAGAGCGTTTACAGAGTTACGCCGGCACCCTCTTTCTGGTCTCCCATGACCGGGACTTTCTCGATAACGTGGTCACCCAGGTAATCGCCTTCGGGGAGGACGGGCAGATCAGCCAGAATGCGGGCGGCTATGAAGACTGGCTCCGTTGGCAGGCGGAGTCCCGGCGTTTAGCAAAACCGGCAGAAAGTGGCGGTGGCAAGGCTTCTGGCAAACGCGATGGCGGCAAGGGCAAAAAATCCGCCATGAGCTACAAGGAAATTCAGGAACTCGTCACCCTGCCCATGCAGATCGAAGTGCTGGAGAAAGAAGAGGGTGAAATCGCCGCCACGTTGGCCCTGCCCGAAACCTACCAGAATCCGGAGCGGCTGCGCGAGGTCCAGGCCCGCGCCGATGTCATCAGTGCGTCTTTAACAAAAGCCTATGGGCGCTGGGAGGCGCTGGAAGGAAAGGCGGCGGCCCAGGCTGCGGAGTCCTAGGAAGAAGACTTCGATGTGCCCCGCTCCTTGTCGTACAGCAAAAAATGCAGCAGCACACCGTCAATAATGGCCGGAACCAGGGTGGCGATCAGGCCCACGGCCATGCTCATCCAGGGCCCGGGCGGCACCTGCGGGTCAGGGATAAAACCCTGCCATTGCCAGGCTATCGCGGTCAGGTCATAAGCGATAATCAGCCCCGGAATCAGCAGCAGACCATCCACGGCCAGCAGCACCAGCACCGCCAGTAGCACGAGCAGCACCATACCCGCGCCTTTGATCAGTCCGCGCAACCACTGCAACCAGTCGCGCGGCTCAGCCACGGTACACCCACAACAGAATATCTTTGCGCGGCAAGGTCACCGAGGCACCGCTTTTGAAGTCCAGGACAGCACTGGGCCAGAAGGCCGTGTCCGCCGAGCGCGGACTTACCCGATAAGCACTCGGCCAATCGGGAGCCGCCGCTGCCTGATGCCCACCGACAATGATGGCGCGCGCGCCCGCTGCGTCCACATAAATATGCGCCACCGGGATGCGGGCAAAAGTTGCCGCCGCCAGCACCCCCAGCAGGATCACCGCGATACCTGTCGTCAGCACCCCCGCGACCCATTTGTCCAGTCTGCTCATTTGCCGCCTCCCTCCGCCCAGATTTCTGCCTGGGTGGTCGTAATATGATTATGCTTAGAGGCACAAGCCTTACCTCCGCACCAGCGTGGCGCAATATTCAACTCTTCGAGGGCGTGGCGCATGGTTACCCGGAACACCGGTGCTGACTCGACCCCACCGAAATTCCAGTACCGGCTACTCCCGCGCAGAGTCACCGCCATCACCAGCTTCGGCGCAAAGCCCGGTGCAAAGCCGACAAAAGTGGCATTGGTCTTGTTCTTCAAAAAGCCGTCCTTACCATTGGCCATATTCGCGGTTCCCGTTTTGCCGGCCACCGCGTAGCCGGGAATGGCGGCGAGGACACCGGTGCCATTGGCCGCACAAACGCCCTCCAGCCAGTGCCGCAGGTGAGCGGCGATGCCCGCGGACATGATCCGCACGCGCGGCCCCGACTGTCCGGCAATCAACGTCGGGGTGACATGATAGCCTCCGTTGGCGATGGCCGCATATCCATCCGCCAATTGCAGGGTCGTCACGGACACCCCGTAGCCCAGCGCAATTGTGGCGTGGCGCGCCTTATCCCAGGTCTGGGGCTGGGGAAGCACGCCACCCGTGGCACCCGCAAAGCCGAGATTCGCCTCCTGACCGTAACCTGCCGCCAGATACATGTCATAAATAGCCTGTGCGGGCGTCCGCAAAGCAATTTTAGCCGCTCCAATGTCGCTGGAGTACTTGAGAATATGCGCCACGTTCAATTCATGATGTACCACATCGTCGCGGATACAGAAACCACCCACCGGCAGGCAATGGGAGACATTGAAGCTCTGGTCCGGCTGGATGCTGCCCGTTGCAAGTGCCGCAGCCACCATAAACGGCTTCATGACCGAACCGGGCTCAAAGGCCTGATGCACGGCATTATTCACATAATCGGAAGGGTCGCCACAACCGGCGCGCGCGTTGGGATTACAGGAGGGCACGCTCGCCATGGCGAGAATCTGCCCGGTTTGCGCATTCATTACCACCGCCGAGCCCTCTGTGGCGCCGAAGTGCTGTTGCGCTGCCAACAACGTCATGTAGGCCCAATACTGAATCTGTGGGTTGATAGTCAAATGCAAGTCGCGGCCGGGCGCTGGCGTCTGCCGGGCGCCCACAACATGAAGCACTTCGCCCTGCCCGTCCACCAGCACCTTTTCACGGCCCGCTTTACCCGATAACCATTGGTTGTAACCCATCTCCAGCCCGGCGGCGCCCTGATGATCCAGATGCACAAGGCCCAGCAGCGGTGTGGTTACCGCACCCAGAGGATAATAGGTGCGGCTGGTTTTTTGCACATAGATACCGGGCACATGCAACGCGTCCAGAGACTTACCCAACTGCGGCTGCACCTGACGCAGGATATAGGCGAAGCCTGACCCACCCGACCGCACCCGCGCCGCCAGAGTCTCCGGACTGAGGTCCAGAGCCTGCGCCACCTTGTCCCAATCCTTGCGGTGGGCATCAAAGAGGCGCGGATCGGCCCAGATGGTCACCGCTGGCACATTTGCCGCCAGCGCATCGCCGTTGCTGCCATAGATCGCGCCCCGGTCGGCGGGCAACGGCCGCGTCTGCAAATAACGCATGCGCCCTTGGGCACGCAAATCATGGGCTCGCCACCACTGCAATTCTGCATCGCGTGTCAGCACCATCACCAGCCCCAGCAGGATGACGATAAGGAGCAGCGTCGCCCGCCAGCGCGGCAAAATGCGTTGCAGGCTTAGTCGTTCCGGTGGCATGCGCAGTTCCTCAGCATTATTCTTGGGTCATCGGCCTTCAGTGTGGCGCAGCGCCCCATGCGCGGACTGACGATGGATCGCTTGCAGCCAGGAAACAGCTGGGGTATAGCCCTGGTTGTCTCGCAACAACTGCAATAAGGTAAGCTCCGCTGCATGCTTTTCGCCTGCCCGCCATTGGGTCAGGGCGATGTCCATCTGCAGATTACTGCGCGAGTAGGGGAAAAGTGGTCGCTGCAAACCCGCGCCTAAAAAGGCCACCCCCTCTTTGAGATGCCCCTGATCCACATAGGCCAACTGAGCGATTTTATTGCGCAGGCCGACACTTTCGGGATTGATGGCCAGCCCCTTACGCCAAGCCAGCAAAGCCTGCCGATCCCTGTGCGTTTTATCGAGATCTAACAAGGCGCCCTGCATCAGATAGAGCGTTCCGATGGAATTCCATACCCCCGACTGCTGTGGAATCCCCACCAGACTCTGTCGGTATTGACTGAGCGCTGCCTTTATCAGAGTACGGCGGTGTGCGTCATCATCAGGCTGCGTCTCATGGTCCGCGAGCGTCAGATAAGTGTTGGCCAAATACACATGGGGTTGTGTCGCCAATGGACGCGCCATGGTCAGCACATCCGCCGCCTTGAGCAAAAATAGGGCCCGTTGGTTCGGATTCGTGATCACCCGATTGAGCCAGCCATTGGCGCTCAGCAGGGCAAAAGTCGCACCGTCGGCGATCAGATTCCAGGAAGCGACCACTACCGCCAACACCAGGAGCGCCTGTGTAATGAATCCATGGTTAATGCCGATCCGTGGCAACAAGGGCGCAGTCTCGCCCTGGACACCGTAGATACGCCATGCACGCGCCAGAAAGAGGCCAGCCAGCAGGCTCAGAGGCAGATTGTAGAAAATAAAATTCCCCAGGGCATGACCGGTCATGGCAAAAACCCCCATTACCAAACCCAATGCCTGCAGACGGCGTTCATCGCTGATCTGCAAAGCTCTGCCTGCCCGATAAAGTAGACGGTAAAGCGCATACATCAGCGCTCCGGCAAAGCCGAGGAGAAAGCCCAGATTGATGAGTCCTCCCTCGGCCAGGTATTCCAGAAAGTCGTTATGATCATAGGTGCCCGCCGACGCTAGTTCGCCGGGCAAGCGATAGGCCGGGTAGTTAAGGAAATAGCTACCGATACCAGTTCCCAACCAGGGGTGGCTCAGGAACATATGCCAGGTGGCCACCCACATCAGCCCGCGCGATATTGTATTGATATTGCTTGATATATAGCCTGGAGCAAGGTGCCAGATCAGATCAAAGCCATGGGCATAATCCATCAGCAGTAGTGCAACGAAGGCGAGTCCGAAAATCAACACGAAACGCGAGCGCGCCGCGGGCTGTCGCCACAAACCCCAGATGGCAAAGGGCATGGTACAAACCCATGCCAGAAGGCCACCGCGGCTATTGGTAGAGAAGAAGGCGAGGAGCAGCAGCGTCAGCGTCAGCAGATAAAACAAAGCTACCGGATCGACACCACCACTCAAAAAGCGGGTACGGCGGCGGCCATCCTGCACAAAATAGATGGCAAGGGTCGGGAAAAACAGCAGGTTCAGCCAGGCGGCAAAACTGTTGGTATCCAGTAGCGGGCCATACGGCCGCAAATTGACCAGAGCAACTCCTTGCCCCATCCATTGGTAATACTGCCAGAGGGCCATACCGCTTAGTATCCAGGCACTGGCCAGTACACCCCGCCATAGCCACAGCCAGAACTGTTCCGCAACAGATTCTGGAATCATCACACTGATGAGGAATACCAGCGGCAAGGAACCCAGCACCCAAAAATAGAACCAACTGCTATAGGGCGATCCGCTCCAAAACAGGGTCAGCCCAAACCACACTAGCCAGAGCGACATAAAAACCGGTAGGAAGCCGCGAGGCCAGGGCAGTCCCTTCCGCAAACGTGGCCACCAAATCGTGGCCCCCCAGATCATCAGAACGATACTGGCCATTGCCAGTAGCGGAATCAACTGCCCGTTGTAATACCAGGAAAGTCCATAAACGATGAGAGCAAAGGCGGCATAGAGCCCGGCCCGAAAAGAGGGTGCGGCAGGATTCACTGATCGTCTCCGACATGTTGTGGACAACGGTAATCACCATCATCCCGGCAGACCGCCGCATGAATGGAAAGATGTCGGCTGCAGCGCGTGCAGCGCACCAAACGATCCACAGCAGAAACTTTCGGACGCCGGCATTTCTGGCGCCAACCATAAAACAGGATCACAGCAAACGCTGCGAGAATAAGCCACTTCAGCATCGGCAAGCACACCCGCGTGATGCCAAGGCGCCCCTATTTTCTATACAGGCGCATCGACCAGGAAAGCCAAAAAGACCATCACCAACGACTACGAAAAAGGCCCGACAATGCGGGCCCTTCCTCAAATTGGTCGGGGCGAGAGGATTCGAACCTCCGACATCCGCCTCCCGAAGGCGGCGCTCTACCAGGCTGAGCCACGCCCCGATAACATACCTTTAAAAATCACGCCGCACAGCAAATGCCGCCAAAAAAGCCAGGGCTTCTTTCTCCACACTGTCTGGGAACCCGGACAAGCAAGCAATAGCCTGGTCCGCCTTTTCCTCCGCGACGCGCAAAGTGTAATCAATTGACCCTGTTCTGGCAATGATTTCCCAGACAGGTTCAAAGATGGCCGACACATCACCGCCAAGTGCCTCACGCAGAATGGCCTGCTCTGCCGCCGTGGCATACTGCATGGCATGGATGTAGGGTAGGGTCGCCTTGCCATCAGCAAGATCATCGCCCCGATTCTTACCCATTTTCTCGGCACTGGCGGAATAATCCAGGGCGTCATCCATCAACTGGAAAGCGATACCGAGCAGGGAGCCGTATTGCGCCAGTGCCTTTTCCGCGGCAGCATCCAGGTTGTTTACCAAGGCCCCGATACGCGCTGCCGCCTCAAAAAGCTTGGCGGTCTTGGCTTCGATGACCGAGAAGTACGCCCCATGACTCAGATCAGGGTCGTTGACATTCTCCAGTTGCGCGACTTCACCCTGGGAAATGACGCTGGTAGCCTCCGCCATGGTGGCGAGGATACGCATATCGCCGTCCTGTACCATCATTTCGAAAGACCGGGCGTATAGAAAATCCCCGACAAGCACTGCGGCGGCGTTACCCCAGAGTTGATTGGCCGTCGCATTACTGCGCCGTAGCTCGGAACCATCGACTACATCATCATGCAGCAACGTGGCCGTATGGATGAACTCCACGATCGCGGCCAGTGGGATCGGACGCGGGCCGCAGTCGCCGCCCATACGCGCGGCCAGTAGCAGAACTATGGGCCGCAGCCTTTTGCCGCCGGCATTGATCAGGTAAGTACCCATGGCCGGAATAGTCGGCACCCCGGAACGCAATTGCTCTTGGATGACGCTGTTCACCGCCGCCATATCGGACCGCACGAGGCGGTTGACTTCCTCCAAATCCATGCCCTGCTGCCCCCTGTCTGCCTGCATCAGCACCTGCTCCACACCGGAAGGTGCCAAGCTTGCGACCGCAGGCGATTGTCGTTAGCACGGCATAAACTTGTCAAGCGCAGTTATTGGCGGTCTGTGGCAGCGTCGGACAATCCGACAGGAATCTCCAGATGGCGTGATTGGGCCAAGCGCCGCAAAATCTCCGGATCACCGTTCCACTGCGCCAGCACGCTCCACAAAGGGTGTGGCCCCAGATCGACACCGGCCCGCAGCATGCGCTCGCGCAAAGTTTTACCATCGTTTCTCACCGCGAGAAACAGCAGGATCAACGCGTTGAGATAATCCTCGATACGACTTTGCTGGTGAGTAATACGCAAAAGTTCGGCATAAAGAGGCAGGCGTTGCGGCTCATACGCAATGGCCCGCTGCAATACCGCCATACCGTAGGCAGGATCAGCGTTGCGAGACACCAGCGCCAGCGCCATCTCTGCAGTCATGGCCGTTTCTGAGGTCTGCGTCTGCGCTTGAGGTATCGGCACCGCCATTCCCACCTTCTCGGCCAGCACCAGCAGTTCGAGATTGCCGGGATCCTGCGCCAACCCGGTATCCACGCGTTCTTTCCACCACGCCTCATTCATGGGCGCCGCGCCCGGCTTCTCTCCCAGGGCTTCAAGCAGATCGGCATAACTATCGATGTCGGCCATCGCCAGGTAGGCATCCAGAAGTCTGTTGATCGCCTTGGTCTCATGAGGGTTAAGGTCTACGTACCAGCGCAAAACCGTGGCCGCCTGAGCATAGTGCCCATATTCCATATAAATAGCGGCTTCATTGAGAAGGTCGTTAATGCTGAGCGCTTGCTGCTCGGCACCGCCAGCAGTGGTTACGGATGGGGCAACAGCATCTACGCTGGATATTTCAGGTCGAATCTGCGGCACGTCTGTGGCGGGTGCCGAATGCGCTGCCGTGGAGACCGGCGCGTTGCTTTTACTCTGCAAACGTCGGCGCCGCGCCCGCAAGCGGATGAAAACCTCCACCAGCAGCAGCAGGACAACAATGATTTCCAACAGTAACATTACGTCTTGCATAGACACCTCAAGCTCGACCAAGCATACCCTTTATACCAGCATACGCGGGGATTTTAGTCGAAAGCCTGGGATTCGCCAGGGCCACTGCCAAACGCATCTTCCATGCCCAGCTCTTTAAGCTTGCGGGTAAGCGTATTACGCCCCCACCCAAGCTTGTGCGCGGCGTCCTGCTTATGGCCACGGGTATGTTGCAAGGCCGCTTCCAGCAGACAGCGCTCGAACTGCGGCTGAATCTTGTCCAGCAAGGCCTCTTCGCCACCGGCGAGGCACTGCCGCACCACGGCCCCCAGCAGCAGGCGCCAATCCTGGGCGTTCGAATCCAGCGGCGCGGCGGACGGTGGCGATGCGGCCATTTCCGGCGGCAAATCCGTCACCTGGACCTCGCTGGTGGGTGCCATCACGGTAATCCAGCGACAGACGTTTTCCAATTGGCGAACATTGCCTGGCCAACGCCAATTCATGAAGGCAGCCTCCGCCGCCGGACTCAATACCTTACGCTCGACATCCAACTGCTCCGCGCTGCGACGGAGAAAGTGGCGGGCCAGGCGCGGGATGTCTTCACGCCGCTCCCGCATGGGTGGGAGGTGGATATGGATGACATTGAGACGGTGGTAGAGATCTTCCCGAAAACTACCGTCGCGCACCTTGGCTTCGAGATTCTGGTGGGTCGCGGCGAGAACGCGGACGTCCGCACGTTGGGACGCATGGCCACCGACCCGGTAGAAGGTGCCGTCGGAGAGTACTCGCAGCAGACGCGTTTGCAGGGCTGCGGGCATATCGCCAATTTCATCGAGAAAGAGGGTGCCCCCGGAGGCCTGTTCAAAGCGACCCTGCCGGGTCTGCACCGCCCCGGTAAAAGCGCCCTTTTCATGGCCGAAAAGTTCCGATTCCAGCAACTCGGCGGGAATGGCCGCCGTGTTGATGGCGATGAACGGCCCGCGCGCGCGGGGACTGTGCCGGTGCAGAGCACTGGCCACCAGTTCCTTGCCTGCCCCCGACTCGCCGGTAATAAGCACGTTGATCTGTGACCGCGACAAACGACCAATGGCACGAAACACCTCCTGCATGGCGGGGGCCTCGCCAATCATTTCTGCCGGATCGCTCTCCTCAACACCCGCAGCGCGCGGTTCTGCCTGACGGCCAAGAGCGCGCCGCACCAGGGCCACCGCCTCGTCCATGTCAAAGGGTTTGGGCAGATATTCAAAGGCCCCGCTCTGAAAAGCGGCGACGGCATTATCGAGATCGGAATGCGCTGTCATCACAATTATCGGCAGCTTCGGCCAGTGCGATTGCACTTCACGCAGGAAAGCCAGCCCGTCCAGGCCGGGCATGCGCAGATCGGTAACGATGGCCTCTGGTTGCTCGCGCCCCAGTGCCCGCAGAGCGCTGTCGGCCTCGGCAAAACTGCGCACCGGGATATCGGCCTGGGTCAGCGCTTTCTCTAATACCCAGCGAATGGAAGGATCATCATCAATAACCCAGACCTCTGTCATGCGGATGCCTCCCGGTGCGGTAACAAGGGCAGGGAAACGGAAAATACCGTTTCCCCCGGTTGCGAGTGGCAATGAACCACTCCGCCGTGCCCGCGCACCAATCCCTGCGCGATAGCCAGCCCCATCCCCATGCCCTCGGCACGACTGGTGACCAGCGGCAAAAAAATCCGCGGCAGCAGATCTGGGGGGATTCCCGGGCCGTTATCGACCACATCCACGCGTAGTGCCAGGCGGAATTTGTGGTGCAAGAGAGTGACGTAGCGCTCGACCCGGGTGCGAATCAGGATCGTGCCGTGGCGATCCAGTGCCTGCTGGGCGTTGCGCATCAAGTTCAGGAAAACCTGCACCAGTTGCTCCTGATCAGCCAAAATGTCGGGGATAGAGGGATCGTAATCAAAGCGCAGGGAAATGCCCGTGGGCAATTCTGCGTTCAGCAGCCGACGCACATGTTCAAGTACCTGATGGATATTCACCTCGGCAAAAACCGGGCGGCTGCGGGCCCCCTGCAGACGATCCACCAGATGATGTAGGC
>JAKBXD010000061.1 GCA_021840785.1 Pseudomonadota bacterium | reverse complement strand
CCCCATCCGCGGCGACGGGGAGCCGGTGCTCACCAACGCCGCCTTAACGCTCCTGCTCCGGCAGGGCGGCAAAGATCTGGAGGCGCTGACGGGACTCTTTCACCTCAGCGAGGCGGAGCAGGACAAGCTGAGCAGCGCCCGGGTGGGCGAAGGGCTGCTGATTGCCGGCAACACCCGCACCTGGCTGAGTGTCGACACGGCACCCTATGAGGCGGCCATGCTGTACGGAAAGGCGCCTGCCGCGCCGTGAGGACGTTGGGGGAGATCGGGGCGGATCCGGCCCGCTCTCCCCCAACACACACCGAAAAACCCATCAGGAGAGCAAAAGCATCATGGGAAGGCCAAGCCCCGGCGGAGGACATCGCGCGCCGGGGCTTGGCTATGCACGGAAAACGTCTGGAGAGGAGGTATTCCGGGGATATGAGCACACAGCGCAGCGGCGTGGAGAATTTTCTGATCCGGCAAGGGCAGAAGAGAGTCATGACCTGGATGGTGGGAAGCGGGCTGGGGGTCTTGGGCCCGTTTTTTTTGGTACTCCTGGCCGTGGTGGTGGCAGGCGTCCTGCTGGCAGGGATGGGGGAGGGATCGGCTGCCCTGCTGGGGCCGGACCCGCCGGCGATTGCGACCGTGCGGTCGCGCCCGATGGAGTGGCTGGTGTCCGCAAGCCTCGCGGCCCGCCAAGACGGTCTCAGCAATGCGCTGGTGATGGCGGTGATGCAGCAGGCGTCAGACGGGCAGGTCTATGGGGACCGCTATGACTGCGCCAATGGCCAGACGGCGGGGGAGGGATGTGCGGCGGCTTTTGGGCACGGGGTGAAAACCCTGGGGGTTGCCGAAGGGCTGCTGGGATTGAATTCCGGAGGCTGGCCGGTGCCCGCAGACTCGCCTTTATGGAGTCGGGAGAAACTGGCCCATCCCCACAGCGTCGCGGAAAATCTGGCAACCGGGGTGGCCGCACTGGCCCGCAGTGTGCGGGCCGGGCCCACCTTGCAAGAGAGTTTGGCCCGATTCCACGCCGCGTACCAGCTGCCGGCCGGATTCCCTGAGTCCGGGACCTACAGTGCGCAGATCAAAGCTATCGTGCTGGCGGATCAGAGCCCGCACTTGGGCGCCTGGGCGTTGGCGCCGTGGAATGCCCAGACGGGTACCTGGGAGGATCCGCACGGCCGTCCGGTCTGGGTGTTTGTGGTGGGCAGCGCCCCGGTCGGAGCGCCTTTTGAGTATGTCTGGCAACCGCCGACGGTGACCCGCGTCTGTGACAAGAATGGCTGCCGGGTGCAGGTGACGCCCCACGACCTGCGCGGCCATGATTTGGCCATGCCGCAATCCGTCTGGGCCGAGACGCCCGCGGGCCGGGTGGCCTTCATGCGGGTGACGCCCCAAAGCCCGGAGGCCGGGAGCATCCCGGTTTGGCCCGGCGGGTCTTTGTATGCGGCCCGGCTGCCCATTGCGCGTCCCTTCCAGATTGTGGCGCAGTGGGCTGGCGGCGCGCGTGGGCTCACCACCTTGCGCATCCCCTTTCCGGAACAGGCGGGAAGCCCCGCGGATTCCGCGTCCTTTGTGGCTCCGACGAAGGCGCTTCAGGAGTGGCAGGCGGATATTGAGCGGGCGTCGGCGGCCACCGGGGTGCCGGCGGCCTGGATCGCCGCGGAGATGGTCCATGAATCGGGCGGGTCGGCTACGGCCGGCACGCTGGCTGGCGCCTACGGGCTGATGCAGCTGGAGCCGGGCACCGAAGGAGCGACCAATGCGGACCGGGAAAATCCCGCGAGCAATCTGCTCTATGGCGCCCGCCTGTTGGCCGCGAATGAGGCCATTTTTCACAGCTGGCGGCTGGCTTCGGCCGCCTATTATGGCGGGGCGGGTTTGGTGGAAAGCGCGCTCGGGGCGGCGGGGCTGAGCTGGCCGCTCGCCTGGGCACAAGCGCAGGGCGCGCTGCACATTGTCCCGGACCCGCAGTACGGCAATACCCTCACGCTGGTGCAGTACGCCGACAGTATTGAGGCCACCAGCCAGAGCTGGGCCGGGACACTCCAGACAGGAGGACCGTCATGAAAACCTCAACCAAAGCGCTGACCATCGCCAGCAGCGTGATGGCCGCAGTGGCGTGCGGGTTGGCAGTCGCCGCCACCCGGCTCTCAGCGCCCGCACACATGCCGGCGGCTCACCGGGCCACCGGAAAGGAACCACACAATGCCCGCCAAGCTCTTTCCCACATACAGTCCCCGGCGGTGCCGGGCCAATCCCGCTTGGCGCCTGCGCTCAGCGCCGCGGCCAGTTTACGGGCCTGGCGTCATGCAGCTGCACCCTCTGCGCTCTGGCGGGTGGAGGATCCAGCCGACCGGGCCGAGCAGTGGGCTTTTCTGCCAAGTGCGACCACCCAGGGAGATCTCTGGTTTGGCCAGAAGGATCCCGGTGCGCCGTGGCGCTGGATCATGGTGCGCCTGCCAGGCGTTATTCCCCAGGCGCTGCCCCGCCCGGTCGCCGACAGTCTGCGGTGGGCCTATGACCTGCACGCCGGCGAAGCGGGTCCCGCGCAGGCACTGGGCAGCGCGGGGAGTTGGCCTGCACTCACGGGCACGGTGGGCGAGCCCGCGGGATGGCAGGCGCAAGCCAGCACGACGCCCCAAGGCGTGTACACGGTGAGTGTGACGATCTGGATGGCGTCAGCCACTTTGCCGTCCGTGTATGACGGCTTGGCGACCCAGTGGACCCGCGCCAATGCCACAACCGGGGTGGACGCCATCACGATGATTTTGCATGCGCCAGGGCCCCTGAAGTTCATTGTTGAGCCTCCCACGCTTGGAGCGGGGAGCTAAGGGCCAGACGGAGAGACGGAGGGGCGGCGGTTCGGATAGGAGGTTGGACAGTAGTGTGAACAGGGAGGGCGGGTGATAAGCGCAAAGGGGGGCAGAGGATGACGTCCAAAAAAAGGAGGAGAGAAGTCATGGGTGAGGATATTCTGCTGCCGGCGTCCTGGTGGTGGGCGCTCTTTGGAGAGGGCGCGCTGCCGGAAGGAGCGGGACCAGAGGATGGGAATGCAAACACGGAGGAGGGAGCGTTGTGGCCATAACGAAAGAGGAGGCGCAGGCGCTGACGCTCCAAGGGCTGCAGGCGCTGACCGATGACCCGGCGCAGTGGCGGCAGTGGGCGAGCACCTATGCGAAGTTCCACACCTACAGCGTGGGCAATGTGCTGATGATTACCCAGCAACAGCCTCAGGCCACCCGGGTAGCGGGCTTCCATGTCTGGCAGGACTTGGGGCGCACGGTCAAAAAAGGGGAGCGCGGCATCGCGATATTCGCGCCCGTCACGAAGCGGGCAGCTGACGTGCCGGCAGATTCTGCAGGCCTCCCACACAGCGCTGAACCAGGGCCAGAGCCCGGAAAGGAGCGGGTCATCACGGGGTTCCGGGTGGTCTATGTTTTTGACATCGCGCAGACCGAAGGGCCGGCGCTGACGCTGCCGAGTGTGCCTCTCATCCACGGCGAGAGTTTTGACCGGCTCTGGAAGCAGTGCGTAGCGCAAGCGCCTGTGCCCGTCACGGAAAAGGTGCTGGAGGAGCCGGGCCTGCTCGGATTTTATGCCCCGCGCTCGGGGACGATTACCATTCAGCAGGCGCAGAGCTCGGACCAGAAGCTGGCTACACTGCTGCATGAATTGGGCCACTATGCGGGACACCCTCCGGGCGAGGAATTGCGGGCGGTCCACCGGGGGACCGAGGAGATTGTGGCGGAAGTCACAGGATTTGTGCTTGCGGAGGCGCTGGGACTCGATGTTGGGGTGCCGAGCCTGCACTACACCGCGATGCACGCCTTGGGGGACCGCCAAGCGGTGCTGGATACCATGACGGCGGTGGGAGAGCGGGTGCGGGAGCTGATGCCGTGGGTGGAGCGGATGCAAACCCAGGCCCAGCAGGCTGTGCCTGAGCCGATGCTTTCCCTGTCGGCTCCTGATGCTCAAGCGCGGGCGGCGGAAGCGGCCTTCCGCTCGGTTCGGAGCCAGGCTGCGCCCGAACCTGTCCGGTCACAGGCATGGAACAAACTGTCGGCTACCGACCGCTTGCGCATCAGTCGTGGGGCAGACACCACGGAACGCCGGGCGGTGCGGGCTTGGCAGCAGGAGCGGCAGGCGCAGGAGGCGGACCGCGAGCCGTAAGGTGCCGGCATGGACAAAGGAATCCGCTTGCCTTGTGTCTCCAGCTCTGGCGGGAGTTTCGGACTCTGCTAGAGCTGGGGATAGGGCGCAAGCGGCCCTGCCCGCGGCACCGGGGCCGCGGGCCACCTTTTCAGTGAGGACAGGAGAGGAGTGTGGTCATCATGCCCAATGTTGTGCCGGCCACCGGGCAGGCGGTATCTATTTCAGATCTTCTCGGAGCGCCGGACGGGCAGTGGGTGGATCTGCCGGAGGAGCAAGGCCAGCAGGCGCGCTGGCTGCTGGCCCAGACCCCGCTGCCCGTCTGGGGCTATCCCTGGGTGGTGCTGGAAGCGTGGAGCACGCCGCGGACGCGGGTGTGGGGGGACTTTCACAATCTGGCGACGGCGGTGCTCCTGCACGGCCATGGACTGGCGGCGCTGAGCATCACCCAGTATGCCCGGGAGGAAGAGTTTTGGCGCGGACTGCAGCAGGTCTGTCCCCAAGAAGTGCTGGGAGCGCAGGACCGGAGTCCCTTCACGGGCTGGGAGCTTGACCAGCACCACTGGAGCGGCTGGAGCGGGGAAGATCCGGCTCCGTGGCAGATGCCGCAAGGATTTCTGCCGGAGCACGCATGGGATGGGGGGACACAGCGTCAGGTCGGCCTCAATCTGCCCTCGCGGGTGGTGCTAACGGCGGATCACGGGGATGTGCAGATCGTGCAGCATCCAGACCCTCAGGCCTTTGTCGCCCACTGTGCCGCCATGGAGGATTGGTGCGAGCGCTATGGGCGGGAAGCGGCACCCGAGAAGGCGTCCGCACAGGGCAAGACAAATCCAGCCGTCCTGGCCTGGGAGGCATAACGGCGGAGAAGTGGGAGTCCGGTCCGAAATGAGGCTATCCGGACCGGGCTTTATTGTAAAAAAATTTGAAGGGGGGGCAGATGATGACACCTGACGAGTTCGAAGCGCTGAATACTGTGCCACTGGAGGGTCTGATTGCGCAACTGTGGCCGGTGGCCAAGATTGTCAACAATGGCAGCGGCTGGCGCGGCTATAAACTGGCCGACCAGCATTTCCAAATCAGTGTCTTGGCGCACCCAGGATCCGCCGACGGCTGGATGGCCTGGGACCACCGGGAAGGGGGGACACGCGTCAATTCGCGGGGAGACAGCCACGGCCGGGGAGCCATGAGCCTGGTGCGGGCCGTCGAGGGCTGCGGGGTGTCCGAAGCGCTGGCCCGGCTGCAGTGGCTGAATCCGCAGGTCATGGAAGATTTGCAGGCTCAACCCAAACAGACTCCTCCGGTGCCGCGACCTTTCACCTTTCCTTGCGTGACGTTTAACGGCGCGCAAGCCTGGACGGTAATCCGGCGCTATTTGGTGCAGCAGCGGGGCTTGCCCGAACCTATCGTCCGCTCGGCCTGGCAGGATCATCAGATTTATGTGGGGTGGGGCGCCAAATCCGGCGGATATCTGCTCTTTCCTCAAAGGGCTTGGGACCAGCAGGGCCAAGGGGTGCAGGGGCGTGCCCCAGTGGGGTGCGCCTGGCGCTGGGCGGGCGACCCCGTGCCGGCGAACAAATTGAAAGTCCGGCAAAGCGGGCCGCGTCCGGGATCGCAAGCGCATGGCCTCATAGTAAACGACTCCAGGACGACGGGGTGGTGGCAGTTCGGACAAGGACAGGAGGCGGTGATCGCGGTGGAATCGGCCATTGACGGACTCGCCTTTCTGGCCGCCGCGGGTTTGGAAGGCAGACGGGTGACAATCGTTGCGGGACACGGCCAAGGAGGATTTTGCTCGCGGGCATGGAAGGGTTTTCCCTTGGTGGGCGTGGCGACGGACCGCGATGTGGCGGGAGAGGGTTACGGTGAGGAGATTGCGCGCCAGACCAGGGAACCGGTGATTCGGATTCGGCCGCCTGAGGGCAGCAAGGACTGGGCGGAGGCGTGGCAAAGACATCCAGACGAGGCAGCACAGGTGGCTTGCCTTGGTTTGGGCCAATTGTTTCGGTATCAGCAGCAGGACCAAGCATGGGAACGGTAAACATGGTGCGAAATAGTTGCCGTCGGACATTTCCTGAATAGAGTATTGTGGGTTCGTACGGACTATATGTGCCGGTGATTATCTCAGAGAATATGCTGTCTGGTTTTCTCAGTTAGATGATTGTTCAGCGTTCTGTTTTACTTTTCAGTCTCCATAAGGGAGACGTTTAGACGGTGTCCATGTTGTAATTCGAGCAGCTTTTATACACTTTGCCACAAGAGACCGACTAAGTATTTTGGCGGGGTCTCTTCCTATTTTGTCCATAGCATTCTTGAAGCGTCTATTTATATTTAGCGGTCTTTAATCTTAATTGTTTAAAGAGTGCCTACCTAAGCCAGGTCGGCTCTTAACAGGCTCTTTCTCATACTCGGTGATGCTGGTACTGTGGGATTTTCCGCCCGGAGCACATGGCAGGCATTTAGCTACTCCATCCCCGTGCATCTTCTGCCATCAGGTACTTTGACAACGAGGCGCTTATCACACGCCCATGTTCCAACGATGTTCAGCCCATCTCCCCGGCTTTGAGGAAGAGCCTGCTGGAGGGCTCTTCCTCAAAGTGTAGGACGCGTGCTGCCCAAATTATCAATAGAACATCAGAGTTTGGGCTGAGGAGTGCGGATGGAGTGCCGCAGTATCGATCTGTTGCTCAGGGTAGAAGACCTGCCTAACTCAACCACTCTACGCTTTGAGAAGGGCCTGCTATTCTGAAATGTTACCGAACGTGGTGGATGATATGACCCCCGAAACATGGGAGAACGTGTTCTCCTCAGCCTTACACCGCGCAGCCTTGTCCCCCGAAACGATGGCGCAGATCTACCAACTAGAAATGTAGGCCCGCATCTTTTTTAAAGGGTAGGGGATCGTCCCGCATTTTCTGGTGTGGCAAAACATCGAGCGGGAGGACGTCTGCTTCCAATATCATTGGGTCTCCCGATCCGGGGAAGCGACGTGCCCGTAGTGTGATACCCTCAGCCAGGCATCCGCCCACGAATATGTCGAACGGCCCCGGCAAGATCTGTCGCACGGCGGACGGGTGGTGTGGCATCGCGTGCAACGCCGTATCGATCGATGTCTCAATCCGGCGCGTCCGCCGCACGATTTTGTGGAGCGATTGTCAGGGTTTGCGGACGTGGGGGCTCGTAAGACCCTCCGATCCCAGCGCTATTGCGTCGCTCGGACCTTAGCCGGTGTAAACCCGTGGAAGACGCTCTCAAACGTAAGGACGCCGCGGTGAGCAACGATACCATTGCCCGCTATGTCAAAGCGGCCGCCATCCGACAAATCGACGTCAATCTCCAGCGCAAGGGCGACAAGTCGACCGGGTGCACGGTGTTTTTGGATGAAGAAACGCATCGGGTGCTGATTGTTGTGTGCGCACGATCAAAGCGGCCGTTACGCAGGTCCTGTAGTCCTTTCTCGCGGCAACCTTTTTTAGTCGTGACCGAGCGAGTGCCTACTCCGCCGCAGCGGAGGTGTACGGCAAGACGCAGATTGCGGACCACTTTCCCTGGATCGAAAGTGCCCATCAAGCCGTCGACGATGCTCTGATGGCTCTCGTCCGCGCCGCCATCTTTCTCCACGACGACCCGGGGTGGATTCCGGACGACCCGGACCCGGGTCGGTTGCCGGATCCCCCGCGGTTCTCCGTGCCCGAAGATCAGGTCGAAGACCGAATTCGCCTGGCCCAACTGACGCCGAAGTCTGCCCAAAATAACGCCACACGTTGCAGCTGTTCGAGCTAGCCGATCGGGGGCTGCGCAGTGCCGTGATGGCGCAAATGTTGGGCATTTCCCGCACGGAGATGCAAGCGGTGCGCCGGTCCGCGGTCGACGCCTTGGCCGCCGTCGAGGAAAAGATTCATGCTCATATCCAGCAAGCCAACACGACTCGGAACCATCGGGCCGACCGCCAGGAAGACCGACACCCAGCCATCCTCCGGCCGCGGACGCGTCGGCTTGGAGCTGCTGAACGCTTACAATGTGCTCCGGGCGGGAATCTTACAGTATAAGCCTCGCCACTCAATCCACTGATCACGGGACGGCCCATCCCAGCAATTCCTCGACTAGTCCCGGAAATCCCAGGTAATGGTTCGTCGCCATTTAAGTCCGCCAGGTCCCGCATTCGTCCTGCCCGTTCTGCCGCACCTGCAGCGATCTCGTCCACTCGGAGAACTATAGTGGACCCCAGAAACAAGACTACTGAAAGGGGTCCCGATAAGATACACTATGGCTATGCGAAAACGCTTTGATTCGACCCTGAAAGCCGAGGTCGTGTTGACCTTGTTGAAGGAAGAAAAATCGATCAACGAACTCTGCCAGGAATATGGTGTCCACGCGAACCAGGTGCACCAATGGCGCCGTACGTTCTTGGAAAAGGCGGCAACCCTCTTCGACAAGGAGACCCAGGGAGCCGATCTCCAGAAAAAACACGACAAAGAAGTCACCCGCCTTTATGAGGAAGTCGGCCGCCTGACGACTCAGTTGTCATGGCTTAAAAAAATCTGGCCTTAAGCCAGACTAGGGCGGAACGCCTTGCCATGGTCGAGACGCCCAGCGACCTATCGGTCGCCACCCAGTGTGCGCTGTTGTCCTTGAATCGCACGAGTCAGTATTATGTGCCGGTCCCCATTTCCGCTGAAGAAGTCGCGATCAAGCATCGGATTGACGCACTTTATACCGCGCATCCCTTTTATGGATCCCGCCGTATCACGGCGGTCTTGGTGCACGATGATGGCCTCACGATCAACCGGAAACGGGTGCAACGGTATATGCGGGAGATGGCCATCGCCGGCATCGCCCCGGGGCCCAATCTCAGCAAACGCCATCAGGAAGACGCGATTTACCCCTATTTACTGCGCGGCGTGCAGCCTCTTCACCCGAATCACGTATGGTCGATTGACATCACCTACGTGAGGCTCCGGACGGGGTGGATGTATCTCGTCGCCATTATTGATTGGTATTCGCGGTATATCGTCAGCTGGGCCTTGGCCGACAGCTTAGAAATGCCCTTTGTGCTCGACGCGACCCGGCGGGCGCTGGCGCTCGCGACCCCCACCATCTTTAATATGGACCAAGGGAGTCACTTTACGAGTCCGCAATTTCTGACTTTATTGACCGAGGCCTCCACGCAAATTAGTATGGATGGGCGAGGGCGGGCGCTCGACAACATCTTTATTGAGCGGTTTTGGCGCAGTATTAAGTATGAAGACATCTATTTACATGATTATGTGACACCGCGCGAGACCCGTCACGGCGTCGCCGCGTATATCGATTTTTATAATTATGAGCGTCCTCATCAAAGCTTGGATTACGCGACACCCGCATCGGTGTATGGTCTCGGGTCGCCCGTACGGACGACCCCGTAACATCGTGCGCATCTCCGAAGGCCGCCCGCGTTTATGGGCCGGATTACGCGAGAATATCTCTTTAAAATCTCTGACGTAAGTGTCGGACATCGGGGTCCACCCCCCTTTTTTCGGCCAGGGCGGTGCGTCGCGCGTAAAGCGAGGGCATTCAAGGGGATGACCGTATCACAGCAAGCCGGGAAACAGCCCTGCGGGCTGGGACTCCGGGTCTCGGTTTCGCCGCCAAGAACACGGCTCACCTCGCGCGGAGTGTAGGGGGAAATGGGTGAACCATCGACCAGCTATGCCGGCTCTTCCGCACTTTTGGTGTAACGTGACAATTCATCAGCATAAATAGCCATTAGTTTCACCGAGACGTACTACATGTGGTGTCAGTAATAAATATAAGCCCAAGATACATGATGCCGAAGAAATGTGGTCACGTAGATTCCCCACTTACACCAAAAGTGCGGAAGAGCCGCTATGCCCCCAAAAACAGATCCGATTTTGCCATCGACATCCGAGGTACTGTAACTAAAAATCCGTAGAAATATTGTCTTGACAATGGGGTCCTTTATAAACACCCAGCCTTGAATCGTCGCTGTTTCGCTATGCATGGCTTAATCCTAGCAGCCGTCACCAAAAAATTCTCCGGCCGGTGAACGTGAAGCAACCACCAGCGTTTCAGCGACTATGACGGGACCTTAATCCGTCTACAAGCTAACCAAAATTTTAGGCGGGCCCTTGGACCGCTCGTTGCGCTTTCAAATCTTGTCGGGCGAAGTGGTATAGGGTTAAGATTTTCCCACGCAACGTGGCAGGAATATCAGATGCTCGTGGCGAATTTAACCAAAATTGGAGAGATTGAACACTTCTTTTGGTTTTAGCCTGCCAGTACACTTACTAGAGGTTCGCTATTAGGCCACTGAAAGCGGTGCGGGGCGCTGAATTATACGGTGCACCAAGAGGAGAGAGATGCCCATGCGAGTGTGCCTAGAGACCACTTCTAGGATCGGAAAATCTTGGGCGCGAACATTGGAAGCAGGGTAGTCCATTCAAACGTAAAAGGTATTTTTCTCCCGAAACTTATCTCGGAATACCGCGGATTGCACGGACGTCGCTCACGCTCTCTTTTGACTATTGAAAAGTGGTGTCTTGATATCGGAGTGCTTTATAGATACAAGATCTCTACAATTTATTAAGTTGGGTCCACCTCAAAATTGTGATCACGCGGCTATACGTCTCGACAGCGGCACCAATTGGGACCATGGGTCCTGATCCAAGAAGTCGTGCCACCGACCCGAGCGATGAATCGCGCGGAGGGTGGCAA